>CAIRBC010000151.1 GCA_903876685.1 uncultured Nitrosomonadales bacterium
ACTCAAACCCGGGAGGGACTATAAAATTCACCAGATAATAGAAAAATAACAAGAAAAAAAGAGAAATTTCTCTATTACAAAACTAGTACGCTGCAATATTATGATTATATTGATTAAAATTTGGTACTTGTTAAACTCCGGTTAGCGAATGACCCACAATGATCCGCTCCACTTGTTGATACTGGCTGCCAGTTGGTTAATTTTTGGCATTTCTCATAGTCTGCTTGCGGGTACTACACTGAATCGTGTATTCGGACGCTATGCTCGACTGGTATTCAATGGTGTGGCTGTGGTGATGACAGCCTTGCCCTTCGCCATCTCGGCAAGGTTACCCGTGAACCTTTTGTGGGAAGAACCCGCTTGGCTGTTTTGGACGCGTCAAGGTGTCAGTGTGGCAACCCTGCTGGCATTTATTGATACGCTGAAGTACTACTCCATGCCCGGCTTTCTCGGCTTGAAGATCGAGACCTGGCAATTGACCTTCAGTCCGTGGCATCGCTATGTCAGGCACCCCTGGTATTTTCTCATGCTGATTCTGATCTGGACGCAGACCATGAGCGAGACGTGGCTAGTCTCAGCCTTATGCATGACTCTGTATTTGGTGTTGGGGAGTCGCCTTGAGGAGAATCGGATTCTGTGCTTCCACCCTGACTCATACGCGCAATATTGCCATATTGTCCCAAGGCTGATCCCATGGCGAGGCTGTGCTCTGGATGAGGCAACCCGCCTGAAACTGGAATCGCAAGCTTTAACTGAAGCTGGGAGTCAGATTCCAGTGAGTTAGCTGACCGGACAGACTTCGTTAAATGAAGGTGTCATAGGCAAACTTGAGAATTAATCCGATAACGACCGCAAGGAATAATTTGCGGACGAAGCCGTTGCCATGACGCAATGCAAGATGTGTACCGACTAACGATCCCAAAATATTAAAGGCACCCATTAAAATCGCCAGCACGGGTAACAGATAGCCGTTGGGAACAAAGAAAGTTAGCGCTGCCACGTTGGTCGCGACGTTAACTACTTTGGCTGCAGCTGAGGCATGTAGAAAATCAAAGCCAAAGAAACGGATGAACAAAAATATCAGGAAACTGCCGGTACCTGGACCAAAAAATCCATCGTAAAAACCAATAGCACCGCCGACACTCAAGGCATAAGCAAATTCCTGGTGACCAGTATGCTGAGGTTGGTGCAGACTGCCAAAATCTTTCCGCGCATAAGTATAGGCAGCCGCACCCACTAGCAACACAAAGATCAGTGGACGCAACAATTTCACCGGTAGCCAGCTAACCGCCATGGCACCCAGATAAGAGAAGGCGAAGGCTGCCATAGCCGCTGGAAGTGTGGTACGCCATGGCATTTCGACACGACGGGCGTAGTTTCTGGCTGCGAAGGCGGTTCCAAATACCGCTGCAAATTTATTAGTGCCAAACAAGGTTGCAGGAAGTTCCTTGGGCAAAGCCGAAAATAGCAAAGGTATCTGTATCAAACCGCCCCCGCCTACCACGGCATCGATCAAACCAGCGCCGAAAGCGCCCAGTACCAGGAAAGCGATAAGGTAAGTATCCATATAACCGTTTACTCGAAACATTATTGAGAAACAGCATAGTATCCTATCCAGCCACCCTCCATAAACAAGCCATTCATACCCCGAATCGAGTTCGCTTTACTACGGACTGCCAGTTCGCTTC
>CAIRBC010000152.1 GCA_903876685.1 uncultured Nitrosomonadales bacterium
GCCGTCGATACCTGAAGGATGTTTGATGTTCAACCAGAAATTGCCATCCCTGAGCGAGAAGTAGAAATCCAGAATCGATTTTTCTTTCAGGATTTGCGGCAGTTGATTCAGGGTGCAGGGCATCAATTCCACATATTCAAATTGCGCTTGGGTAATCAGGTTGTGCTTGAGTATCGGGGCGAATGGCTTTTCCCACGGTTGATACAAAGCGAGTGGCCTGGCCTTGACGGGGACCAGGCAGTCATGCTCGCCATAAACATTCCACTTGAAATAGAATTTCTTTGCTTTTTCACTATTCCCCCCGAGTTCGACCAGATCAACTTGATCGATGGTGATCGGCTTGTTGGAAAAATACAACGACATTAGCGCACTCTTCCTGCCTTCAGTTCTGCAACGAAAACGAATCGGAAATGCGATACCTATGGGAGTCGTGCTCGCGCCATATCCTGATTGCAGGACAAGCGCGCCACTTTCGCAGCACGTTCATATTGCGCCGGGATCACCTGATCGCTTGCGGCAATTCGCGCCAACCATGCATCCGAAGGTTCGAATTGTGCAAGGTGATGGCGCGCAATAGACATTCTGACCTGTTGCGGCGGAACAGAAAAGCGTATCGAATAGTCGAAGCGGCGCAAATATGCCGGATCGATGTGGGCGTCATTGGTCACCCAGATGGCCGGGGTATGATTACGCTCCAGGGTGCGGTTGATCCAGGCCTTACCAGATTTGCAGGTTTCGCTTGCCGACTCCAAACCGAACAGCGCCATGAAGCCACCTTCACTGGGAAACACATCTTCGATTTCGTCAAACATCAGCAGGGCGTTATTGCTGGATCTGAGGGCGCGTTGGCACAGGTTATAGGCGCGTAACCGGTCATTGCCACCGATGGGATTGCCATCCTCGTTGGCAAAGGATATTTCAAACAGGTCGATTTCAAGTGCAGCGGCCAATGCCTTGACGCACTCGGTTTTACCGGTGCCGGGTGCACCATAAAACAGGATGTTCGCACCCGGTTCGGCACTTCTTGATACGCCCTGCAGATAATCCATGACTGTGCGGATATCCAGCGAAAGATGTGGAAAGTCTTCAAGTTTCAAACTAGGCGCACCTGCTTTTTTCAGGAACTGCTCAAGCAGTGCACCTACACTTTTATGTGCCCGGCAAAGAATTTCACCGAACCCGCTCAATAGGGTGACCCTTTGCTCGATATCCACGCCCCCGCTTTCCACCGCAATGATTCCTGACGAAATTAGCGGCGATCCTTCCTCTAACCCGGACATGATTAAAGCGGCTGATTGCCCTGAAATGAGCGCGATAATCGAGGCAAAATGCTGTAGCGATGTCCGGTAGCAAACGCTGGCAAGCGCCGCATAAAAAACCGGAAACACGTTCAGCATGGCGGCAAAGCATAGGATGCTCATTTCCGCATCATTCAGGCCCAGTATTCTGCCGATGGTGCAGATATTTTTCAGCAGGGACAGTTCGTCAGTGATCGGGAGATTTCGGAAGCTTTCGAGATGCACTTTGAGCATCTTGGCAGACGCCATGTCACCGTGCTGTATTTTTTTGCCGTTGATAAAAATATATCCGCCGGCACTCGATTGGGCAGTGGATTTCACCGCAATCTGCGTGATGACAGCAAAAGACTCCGCATTAAAAATATACTCGTGCGTTTCACAGAAGGCTTTTTTATACCAGCCGAGCGACAGGATCATCTCGATCAGCCAGGTCGCAAGCAGTGGGCGATAGGCGTCGACAGGATCATTGAGCAGTTTACCGGCTCTGCTACTGCGAGCCGCTGTGCGACGAAAAATATGAAAATTGTCCATTTTGTCACCTGTTTGTGTAAGCAGGTGAGTATTATCAACCCTCGATGCGACAGATTGCGACGCAAGAAAAAAGTTGGACGAAGTCGCTATCGCGGAGAAATATCAGGTTGATTTTCAATATTTTCGTGTAATTGCTCTGTGATGAAAATCCATTTGAGCAAAATTTCAAGTAGAAGTTGGCATCCTTCATTTCTCGATTTACACTTTACGCAATTACCAATGAGGTTAAAGGTGTGTAGAAGATCTCCCAGGCCCATGAGTCATAACGTAGGGTGCGCTTGCGCACCATTTGTGCTGACTTGAGACATTAAACCTAAAAAACTCTGTTGAGAAATTTATCCAATTTATCAATAGGATATTCAGCTAGCGTGGGTGAGAATAAATTCGCACCTACGACAAGTTTAACTGAGGATTCCA
>CAIRBC010000153.1 GCA_903876685.1 uncultured Nitrosomonadales bacterium
AGGGGTCTCTACCCATGAACCTCCATTTCGTAGGGTGCGCTTGCGCACCAATTTCATCGACCCTAGCCATTAACCTTCGCCCTCTCCCCAGCCCTCCCCCTTCGGGGGAGGGAGCGGTGTGGCTTGGTGCGCTTACTCCAAAATGGTGCGCAAGCGCACCCTACGGCAAGGTTCATAGGGCACAATTCGGTCGGGGAATTTGCGACAGGGGTCCCTCCCGGAAGCGGGGAGAGCGCAGCGAGGGGGGCGTAGCCGGGAGTAAGTCGCTGCGCGTGTTTCACGTTAACGGGTTAAAACGCAGGCTTGCAGGTGCTTCAGCCACGCTGTTGATTGTCTTGCTGACAGCCTGCGCAACTAACGCCCCGCCCACCACGCCCATTCCAACCGCTCCGCCGGTCACGCCGCTTCCACCGGCAATACCTCTCCCGCCCGTCACAACGCTTCCGCCGGTAGTTCCACAGCCGCCCATTTCATCACCCACGGCTGTGGCCCAGAAATGGGAGCTATTACCCGACTGGTCAGCTACCGATTTACAACCTGCCTGGCCGGCATTTTTGCAAAGCTGCCACGCGCTAAAAAGCAAAACTGCCTGGCAATCGGTATGTAGCAAAGCCTTCGACTTGACTAAACCTGATAATGCGACGTTGCACAACTTCTTCGAGCAGGGCTTCACGCCCTATCAGATAGTTAACCCTGATGGCTCGATACAAGGGCTGATTACCGGCTATTACGAACCCAAGCTTTCCGGCAGTCGTGTCAAATCGGAACGTTTCCGCTACCCGCTGTATGCACCCCCCGAGGATCTGCTGACCATCGACCTAGCTTCAACCTATCCGCAACTCAAAGACCTGCGTTTACGCGGGCGTTTGCAGGGGAAAAAAGTCGTTCCCTATTACACTCGCGCAGAAATCGAAGCCGGGAAAGCACCCCTTCAAGCTAAGGAATTATACTGGGTAGATAACGCAGTAGAGCTTTTTTTCCTGCAAATACAAGGTTCCGGACGAATTGAATTAGCAGACGGCAGCCTGATCAAAGTCGGCTATGCCGAGCAAAACGGCCACCCTTATGTTTCCATCGGCAAAAAACTGATCGAAATGAATGAGCTAAAGCTAGAAGAAGCCTCGATGCAGGGCATCAAGGCCTGGGCCGAGCAACATCCCGACAAGCTTCAAGCGCTGTTAAGCCTAAACCCCAGCTATGTATTTTTCCGCGAATTGCCCAGTGGCTTGTCAGCCCCGCTGGGCGCACTGGGCGTGCCGCTGACCGAAGTCTACAGCATTGCAGTGGATCCGCGCAGCATACAACTGGGTGCACCGGTATATCTGTCAACCACTTACCCGAATAGCACAACGCCACTGAACCGCTTGATGCTGGCACAAGATACCGGCGGTGCGATCAAAGGGGCAGTCCGTGCCGATTTTTTCTGGGGTTTCGGCGAAGGTGCCGGAATTCAGGCCGGTCGGATGAAACAAGCCGGACAAATGTGGATGCTGCTGCCCAACGGGGTGGAACCGTAACAACTCAAAACCGGCCTCAATAGGCGTAACGTCGGGTTACGGCGCAAAAAAAGCGCTTAACCCGACCTAGCGATAATGTCAGAAATAATCAATCGAGTCTGCCCAGAATGCTACTCACTGGTGCGTAAACGCACCCTACGAAACAGCAAAACCGCTTCAGCATTACTTGCCTAATCCGCGATATGTACGCGATTACCGCCGCTGCGCTTTGCCGCAAACAGAGCCTGATCTGCCAGTTTGATCAAATCGGCAACCGCAGATTCACGATCCGGTATCCGATGCACCCCGCCGATACTGATGGTCACCACACCATAGGAAGAATCGCTGTTCGGAATATTCAGCGCCCTCACCTGCTCGCAAAGTTTTTGCGCATGCTGCCGTAATTCGTCGATATGGGTGGCAAGCGATATCACGGAAAACTCATCCCCGCCATAGCGCGCGGTGCAATCCGAGGTACGGGCAAAAGATTTGGCGATGCAATCGCCCACCATCCGCAGACACTCGTCCCCCGCCGACCGGCCATAACGCTCATTGAATTGCTTGAAATAGTCAAAATCAATCATCAACACCGAAAGTTCGCTATGGGTGCGCTGCGCGGTAGACCACAGATTAGCAAACTGCTCGTCAAAATGTCGTCGGTTAGAGAGTCCCAGCAGATGATCGGTATAAACCAGGGTACTCAACTGCTGGTTCAAGGTTTGCAAATCAAGATTTGATTGATGCAGATGCTGTTCGAGCAGGATGCGAGCTGTCACATCCTTCAGAATGGCGATGTAATGGGTGAGCTTGCCATCCGCATCCTGTACCGGCGAAATGCTCAGGTCATTCCAGAACATCGAGCCATCCTTGCGATAATTGCGCAAGGTGACCTGGCAACCCTCCCCTTTAGCCACCGCCGCCCTGATCACTTCCAACCCGGCCTGTCCGGTATCCACCCCTTGCAGTATCCGGTAACTGTTACCAATAATTTCTGCCGCAGTATAGCCGGTCAGTTTCTCAAAACCCTTATTGGCATACAGAATCGGAAAACCGCTCACCCTGGCATCGGCAATAGTCACGCCATCCTGCAACTGATCTACTGCCTGTGCTAACAACTCACGAGAGACATTGATGGCTGGCTGCATGCGAACCTCCTATTTGACATCACCCAGATGTTTTTCCAGTTCTTCGCTTGGCAAATATCCTGGAACTTGCATTCCATCGACAAAGACCAGGTTCGGCGTACCATTAACCCGCAACTTCTTGCCCAAGGCCAGCACATTATCAGAGGGCGTCTTGCAGGTTGCCACTGCGGGCGCAATCCCTTTCAACATCAGGTCATCCCAGGCATGAACCTGATCCTTGGCACAATATACATTGCGCACAATTTCGTCTGAACCCTGAAAAATCGGATACAAGAACAAATACAAAGTAACATTATCGACCTTGCTCAGTTCCTTTTCCAACTTCTTGCAATAGCCGCAATTAGGATCCGTGAAATAGGCCATCTTGCGTTTGCCATTGCCCTTGACCTTTTTCACCGCCAGTTCGAGGGGCAGCTTATTGAAATCCACGGCAAATAATACACGACGGCGCTCTTCCGTCAGATCACGACGATTTTTCACTTCGATCATAGTACCATCGAACAAATACAGCCCTTGCGGATCGGTATATAAAAGCTGATCGTCGATGACGACCTCATAAAGCCCTGCATAAGGCGTTTTATTGATATGCTCGATCTTGGCGATATTGGGTAATTTGAGTTGCAAAGACTGACGAATTTCATTTTCTCCGGCTTGCGCAGTACACAATCCGCATAAAAGTATCAGACAATTCGACAACAACACTAAGGAAGTAAGGTTTTTCATAAAAATTCTCTTGGGTTAAGTAAAGCAATCATAGCATGAGTGCGCGTTTCCTTTATAATCCCATCCCTCGTGAAGAACCATCATGCATATCGGCCCCTATAAACTAACGAATAATCTCATCGTTGCCCCTATGGCGGGGGTAACCGATCGTCCTTTCCGTATGTTATGCAGAAGCATGGGTGCCGGCATGGCGGTTAGCGAAATGGTGGCATCCAATTCGCTGCTGTATGGTTCTGAAAAAACCAAAAGACGTGCCAACCATGACGGTGAAATCGGCCCGATCTCGGTGCAAATTGTCGGTGCCGATGCAAAAATGCTGGCACTGGCCGCAAAATACAATGTCGATCGCGGCGCCCAGATCATTGACATCAACATGGGTTGCCCGGCCAAAAAAATCTGCAATGTGATGGCAGGTTCGGCTCTACTGCAAAACGAACCGCTGGTCGCGCAGTTGCTGGAGGCGGTGGTCAGTGCCGTCGATGTGCCGGTCACGCTTAAAATTCGTACCGGCTGGGACAAACTGAACCGCAATGCGCTACGCATCGCCAAAATTGCTGAAACCAGCGGCATCCAGGCGCTGGCGATTCACGGCAGAACCCGCGCCTGCGCCTACACCGGCGATGCCGAATATGACACCATTGCAGCGGTAAAAGCCAGCGTGCAAATCCCCATCATCGCCAATGGCGACATCGACACGCCTGAAAAAGCCAAACTGGTACTGGAGCATACCGGTGCTGATGCCGTGATGATCGGACGCGCGGCACAGGGTCGTCCCTGGCTGTTCCGCGAAATAGAGCATTTCCTGAAAACCGGCAAACGGTTGCCGCCGCCGCAAATTACCGACATTCATGGCGTGCTGCTAGGACATATGCAGGAACTGTATCACTTTTATGGCGAGCACAACGGCCTGCGGGTTGCACGAAAACATATTTCCTGGTACACCAAAGGACTGGCAGGCTCTGCACAATTCCGTCATCATATGAACCAGTTGGAAAGCACATCCGGTCAACTGGCCGCAGTGGACAATTTTTTTTCAGCACAGGCGCAACTCGGGACTACCCTACAATACATTGAGGAACTGACGGCATGAGCAATGGCTTGATAAATGAGAATGAGATGGCGGTTTTTGTACGCAAGACCCTCAAGGAATATTTCAAGGATCTCGATGGCGAAGAGCCCTGTGCGGGGATGTATAGCATGGTGATGGATTGCGTTGAAAAACCGCTGCTGGAAATCGTGCTTGAACATTCGGGCGGCAACCTGTCGCGCGCGGCGGAGATGCTGGGCATCAACCGTAACACCCTGCGCAAGAAAATGGCGCAACATGAAATCAACTGACCTTTGAATCAATAGACCTTCGCATCCACTGACCTTCGCATCACCAATTTAAATTCAAACTGGAAATTTTATGGCCATCATTAAACAAGCACTCATCAGTGTCTCTGACAAGTCCGGTGTACTCGAACTGGCCAGAGGCTTGACCCAACTGGGCATCTCCATCCTCTCCACCGGTGGCACGGCAAAACTATTGGCCGAAGCCGGCATTCCGGTAACCGAAGTTGCCGATTACACCGGCTTCCCGGAAATGCTGGACGGACGGGTGAAGACCCTGCAACCCAAGGTGCATGCCGGGATACTGGCGCGCCGTGATCTGCCGGAACATCTCGCCACGCTGGAAAAACACCAGATCCCAACCATAGACCTGGTGGTAGTAAACCTCTATCCTTTCGCCGCAACCATCGCCAAACCAAACTGTAGCCTGGAAGATGCCATCGAAAATATCGATATTGGCGGCCCTACCATGGTGCGCGCAGCCGCAAAAAATCATGCCCATGTGGCGATCGTCACCGACCCGGCAGACTATAGCGACATACTGGCAGAAATTGAAACCAACGGCGCGATCTCTACGGCCACCTGTTTCGATCTGGCCAAAAAAGCCTTTTCACACACTGCTGCCTATGACAGTGCCATCAGCAACTATCTCACCGCCATCGATTCCAGCGGCACAAAAAGCGCGTTCCCGGCGCAGATCAATTTTAATTTCGCCAAGGTGCAGGATATGCGCTATGGTGAAAACCCCCACCAGCAAGCCGCGTTCTACCGTGATCTGATTCCGGTGGCCGGCAGTATCGCCGACTACACCCAGTTACAGGGCAAGGAACTTTCCTACAACAACGTCGGGGACGCCGATGCCGCCTGGGAACTGGTCAAGACCTTCGATCAACCGGCCTGTGTGATCGTAAAGCATGCCAACCCTTGCGGTGTCGCGATTGCCGATAATGCCCTGAATGCCTACAAACTGGCTTACGCCACCGATACCACTTCCGCCTTTGGCGGGATTATCGCTTTTAACCGCGAACTGGACGCAGACAGCGCCGCACAAATTACCGCCAACCAATTCGTCGAATTGATCATCGCCCCCTCGGCATCTGAAGCGGCACTCAAAATCACGGCAGCCAAACAGAATGTGCGTGTGCTTACCGCGCCGCTTTCACACGCAAAAAATCAGTTCGACTTCAAACGTGTGGTCGGCGGCCTGCTGGTGCAATCGCCCGATGCATTGAACGTCCAACTGGAGCAACTCAAGGTAGTCACCAAAGTAGCCCCCACACCTGCACAACTGCAAGACCTGCTATTCGCGTGGCGCGTTGCCAAATATGTAAAATCGAATGCCATCGTCTTCTGCAAAGATGGCCGCACCCTCGGTGTAGGCGCGGGTCAAATGAGCCGCGTAGACAGCACGCGCATCGCGGCCATCAAGGCGAAGAATGCGGGATTGGCACTGACAGGGGCAGTGGTTTCCTCTGATGCCTTCTTCCCGTTCCGCGATGGACTGGATGTGTTGGCCGAAGCAGGTGCAAAAGCGGTGATTCAGCCCGGCGGCTCGATGCGTGATGC
Organism: uncultured Nitrosomonadales bacterium; assembly: GCA_903876685.1. Lineage (GTDB taxonomy): Bacteria > Pseudomonadota > Gammaproteobacteria > Burkholderiales > Gallionellaceae > Gallionella. Next base: position 6,263 of record CAIRBC010000153.1, read on the forward strand.
AGAGGTAATCGCGGCAGCAGACGAACATGGACTGGCGATGGTATTTACCGGTTTCCGCCATTTCAGGCATTAAGCTGCGCGGTTTTATTAGGCTCATCCACCCTTTAAGGTTGATATGAAAATTCTGGTTATTGGTTCAGGCGGGCGCGAACATGCGCTGGCATGGCGCCTGGCGCAGGGCGTCAAGGTGCAAAAAGTATATGTAGCACCTGGCAATGCAGGCACGGCACTAGAAGACGGTGTGGAAAATGTGGACATCACCGCGATTCCTCAGCTGATTGAATTTGTTAAAAGCCGACATATCCACCTGACGCTGGTCGGCCCGGAAACGCCGTTAGCGGCAGGAATTGTTGACGAATTCCGCGCTGCGGGACTGAAGATATTCGGTCCTACCCGTGCCGCAGCACAACTGGAATCCTCCAAGGATTTCGCCAAGGCGTTCATGGTACGCCACCATATACCGACCGCCTTTTACGAAACGTTCACCGAACGGACTGCTGCGCATGCTTATATCGACAAGCACGGCGCCCCGATTGTGGTCAAGGCAGACGGACTCGCGGCAGGCAAGGGAGTGGTGGTCGCGATGACGGCAGAAGAAGCGCATCAGGCAGTCGATATGATGCTTTCCGGCAACAAACTGGGTGATGCCGGTTCACGGGTAGTCATTGAGGAATTTCTGAAAGGAGAAGAAGCCAGCTTCATCGTGATGGTAGATGGCAAAAATGTGCTGGCAATGGCGACCAGCCAGGATCACAAGCGCCTGCTGGATCATGACGAAGGTCCCAATACCGGCGGCATGGGCGCTTATTCCCCGGCGCCCGTGGTCACGCCTCGCATACATGCGCGGGTACTTCGCGAAATAATTTTACCTACGGTGCGCGGCATGGAAATGGAAGGGAATACCTTCACCGGCTTTCTCTATGCCGGCCTGATGATCGACCGTAATGAAGGCGTGAAGGTACTGGAATTCAACTGCCGCATGGGCGACCCGGAAACCCAGCCGATCATGATGCGCCTGAAAACTGATTTCGCGTCCATCGTCGAACATGCCATCGACGGCACCTTGAATCAGGTAGAAGCAGAGTGGGACAGACGCACCGCACTCGGCGTGGTAATGGCTGCTGCCAATTACCCTGAGACACCGCGCAAAGGCGATGTCATCAGCGGACTACCGGACAAGCGGGAAGACGCGCATGTATTTCATGCCGGCACTTCCAGCAAAGATGGCAAAATAGTCACCAGCGGCGGTCGCGTACTGTGCGTGGTGGCATTGGACGACATGATCGTGTCAGCACAGCGGCATGCCTATGAAATCGCCGACAAGATTCATTTCGATGGGCGGCAGATGCGCCGCGATATTGGTTGGCGTGCCATCGCGCACAAAAAATAATTGGTTCGCCAGCACCCCTCTTGTCATCGCATAGCCCGCTTCCTCAGCGGTGGCGGTCTGATCGCCTACCCGACCGAATCCTGCTATGGACTGGGTTGCGATCCGGATAATCGCAAAGCGGTGCTGCGCCTGCTTAAACTCAAACAACGCCCGCAACACAAGGGACTGATTCTAATTGCTGCGCATTATCAGCAGGTGGCACGCTACCTGCAACCGCTCAGCTTTGCAGAACAACAGCAACTGCATGCCGCAGGTGCCTCGGTAATCACCTGTCTGATGCCGGCCAAAGCAAGCTGCCCGCGCTGGCTGCGAGGTCAATATGCGACGCTGGCGGTGCGAATGACCACGCACCCCTTTGCGTACCAACTTTGCCACGGCATCAATAGTGCACTCGTTTCAACCAGTGCCAATCGCAGCGGACAGCGCAGCGCAACAAACTATGCGCAGTGCCAGCGGTTGTTCGGCAACTGGGTTTGGGTGCTGCCGGGTAACACGGGGAAGCGCAAACAACCTTCGACAATTCAAGCATGGACGAATGGCAAAATCGTCCGTCAATAATCAAACGGAGCAAGCATGGATTCACTGGCAGTCAAAAATTATCTTCTGGGATTACAAAATAATATAGTCAGTACGCTAGAACAGTTGGACGGAAAACCGTTCCTGCGCGATAGTTGGGAGCGTGCTGAAAACCAGAGCAGCCTGCTGCGTACCGGCTCAGGCATAAGCTGCATCCTCGAACAAGGCAATCTACTGGAACGGGGTGGCGTCGCTTTTTCCCATGTCAGTGGCGACCAGATGCCGCCGGCTGCTACCGCGCATCGACCGGAACTTGCCGGTCGCCGCTGGGAGGCGATGGGAGTTTCGCTGGTATTGCATCCGCGCAATCCTTACGTACCCACCGTACACTGCAACGTGCGGATGTTTGTGGCGATGAAGGACGGTGAAGCACCGGTATTCTGGTTCGGTGGCAGCCTGGATCTGACGCCCTATTATCCTGTTACCGAAGATGTGGTGCATTTTCATCAGACCTGCAAGGATGCCCTGGCGCCTTTTGGTGAGACTTACTATCCGCGCTACAAAAAATGGTGCGATGATTATTTTTGCCTCAAGCACCGCAAGGAGCAGCGCGGCATCGGCGGTATTTTTTTCGATGACCTCGCCGAACCTGATTTCACCGGTGCTTTCGCGCTGATACGCAGCGTAGGCGACCATTTTCTACACGCTTATCTGCCGATATTGCAGCGCCGCAAAGACACGCCCTATTCCGAACGCGAACGTGACTTCCAGCTCTACCGACGCGGACGCTATGTCGAATTCAATCTGGTGCATGACCGGGGCACCATCTTCGGCCTGCAAACCAACGGCCGCACCGAATCAATTCTGCTCTCCATGCCGCCGCTGGTAAAATGGCGCTACGACTGGCATCCAGAACCAGATTCTGTGGAAGCAACGCTAACCGAAAAATTTTTAGTGCCGCAAGACTGGGTGTAATTTCAGCGAAGCTGAATTCAAAATAATCCACTAAACAGACTACCAGCAATTCTCAACGCCATTCTCATTTTTATCATAACATGATAATTATTTGGCAAAAAAATACAAAACCTGATCTATTTCGGCTATTTTTTCCGGGATTTTGGCATACCCCTACTGCAATAACGCAATAACAATAACGGGGTCAGGTCTAGCATTGATGCATGGCAATAACGGGGTCAGGTCTAGCATTGATGCATGCAAGGCCAGGGTCAGGTCTAGACAATACG
>CAIRBC010000154.1 GCA_903876685.1 uncultured Nitrosomonadales bacterium
ACAACCCACTTGATCGGCATTGTCTTCATAGGATATAGCCCGCCGATAACGTCAACGTCACGATTCAACAGAACCAGTAGATGCCATGGTTCCCAACCAATGTCCGCATCAACGAAAAACAAGTGAGTGGCGTCTGGCATGTCCAGAAACTTTGCCGTCAGTGTATTTCGTGCGCGGCTGATCAGCGATTCGTTGACCATCGTTTCCAGAGTCCAATCGATTCCAAGTTGTCGTGCAGTATTTGCCCACTTGATGAACGACATGAACGTAGATTCAGTGAGCATACCACCGTAGCATGGCATTCCAATATGGACTCTGGTCGTCTTTAAGAAATCAACATTAACCTGCACTGTTCCGGGAGCAGGTTCTGCGGGCTTTTGTGGCTCATCACCTAACCGGGCAAGTTCCGGTGCCTTGTCAGCGAGTTCTTGAATTGCCTCAACTGGAATTTGTTTTTTGCGTGTCATAATATCCTCTAAGATACTATTATTTACTCGCGGGGAGGGGTCATCAAATTTTTTAATTTACAATTGTCAAAGTGATATCGTTTAAAATTAGTGGCGCCGCCGGTGCGGCCACAATGTGGACAGGTAACTTGTATCTTATTCGGATGATTCGTAAGAAAGTGATGAGTCCCGTCTTTTATTTTCTTAGGAGAGGGGTTATTAATCTGAAAATGATGGGTGCCTTCAACAAGCCTCTTAGCCATTGGATTCTTTTCCCCGAGAAAATTATGAGTGCCGGCAGCGATTCGTTTCAGATTTCTTGCCAGAGCCAATCCCGGACCAACTATAGGGTTTGTTCCGTTTTTTACCATATCACTACCCACACTTGACCCATCGGGGCGTGTCAGAAAATGGTGAGTTCCGGCGGCGACTTTTTCTTTTTGGAGTTGACTTGATAATTTAGATTTTTCTTCAGGAGAAATTAGCATACGTGAGGACATGATCAAACAGGCAGACCAATCCCCCTGAGAGTAATGAATATCATAGTGTTCCTGGATAGAGACGCAAATGAAATTTGCCGGATCATTATTGCTATGATTACCGTCTATATGATGGATTTCGTATGATCGACCGAATTCATCTTTCGGAATCGGTCCATTCAATTGTTCATAAATTTTACGATGCTTTTTGTCTGAGTAGATAGTCATTTTAATTTCCTCTCTACTATTTATGCCATAGCATCGCAACTATTAAATTTACCCTATAGCAGGGCGGTCAGCGGGTATTGTTTAACCTGATTGAAAGGTTTGATTGGTTTGGACAGTTGAGGATCCTGTTCGGTTTCATCCAACTTATCCAAGTCAATCTCTCTTGAGGCGTTCCAAGAATTACGGGACTGGATATACATGCGACCGGCATCTCCGGTCACCTTCTGTGCCTGATCGTCAAACGTTGTGTAGAATTTATGTCTGCCTGAACCGCGCACCAGAAACCCCTTAACAGGGTGCTCACCCACAACGTACCCGCTATTCTTGTCACCGTTTGTTGACATATAGGTCGAGCCCGGGCCACCCCGGACGAATACTGACCCATTGTTGGCAAGTGCTTTGCGAACCAATCTTTCTATCTTGCCGCCCTCTGGCTTTGATGCTCGGCTGTCGTAGAATTCATTTAGATTGCCTTCTGTTGTCAGGTTAGTGGTGAATTGTTCGTCAACTTCAGAAGTGTTGCCACGTTGAATTTCACTGGTATTGTATTCCCATGTATCGGGCACGATCAACCCTAATACCGTAATGGCGTGTTCCGCATCATTGGATTTTTTAAAATAAGCGGCAAATTCCATGGGTCGTTGTTTATCACCGAACGTTGCTTTTGTAAGTCTAGGATATCGGTCACCGTCTTCAAATTCTATATAATTTATTCCAGCGCCATCGGCCGATATTTTTGTTATTCTTTTGCCTGTGTAAATCCACGACCTTCAATTTCTTTCCAGGCGAAGTTTATCTCAAAATCTAAAACGGCCAAGGAATCTCCTACTTTGATCCGACCAGGATAGTCAAAGGTTTCAACCCGATGGATAAATTGTTTAATTTCAGTATGGTTGTCTGTTCCATTTATCTTTTTAATACTTGATACCATTCTCTGTGGGAATTTTTCACTTTCGTAGAGAGAATATTTCTTCTTAAAATATGAATAGATTTGACTTTCGTTGAGTGAATTTGAGTTGAATTTTAACTCAACTCCTTCATCCGGCGGTAATACTTGAATCTCTGTTCCGGGGAAGGCAACGACCATTTCGCTGTCAGTCTGTGTTTGAAGTGCTTGATAACCACGGCGCATTAATACCTTGATACATACTGCCAGTGTTTTATAGTCACAATCAAATAGCGCATCTAGCACTTTAGCGTCAAATGAGTTTGGATCGTTCCAGTTGTCAGAGTCAGCGACATACACTTTCGTGGCGTTGACTTTTGCTGTAGTTAGCGCGTCACCGTAGTTCTCTGCCCAATCTTTATGAGGGCTGAAGAATGCGCCGTATGGCGGAATTCTGAATTTGCTGATAAGATTTTCGCCGCCGTGATACAGAACATCTGGCAGACTTGACGACGATGTATCTTCGGTCAAGCCTGATGTGGCACCCATGCCAAGATCCATCATCTTGACGATGTTAGCAGTTAGTTGCGGGTTCTGTTTAGCAGCCGGATACAAACTCATGACCATTGCGTTCTTGCGAGTAGGATTCAGTGTTGGCCATGCCGTACGAATCTGTGTGGCGCTTGTGATGCCAGGCCCAAATTCAACAGTAGGCAGATATGCCATGTATGCGTGTTTGCTAAATGGCTGTAAATTCTTGCCGGTGTATGGTTGGAAGTAAGCCGGAGTACCGTCTTTCTTCATCCCACCGGGCTTTGGTTGTTCGTTTCTGTCTTTCTCGGAACGAACAAATATCAACACATCCTCATTAGGATTGTAGTGACTGGTTATTTCCTGGGCCTTGAATGGACTTGTCACCTGAATGAAATGTCCTTTGGCAACGCCGGCTATTTGTGCCAGCTTTTCTTTTATGGCGAACGGAAAGGGCCGTTCTTTTTGATCGTTAGTCGCAGCTACATATACGTCAGCACCAGGAAAGGCTTCTACTGCCGATTTATACAGAGCATAGTGACCTGCATGAAACGGGTGGTAACCCCCGGGTTGAATTACAATTGTTTTACTCATGTTAATATTTAGTATAAATGATAAATAAGTGTGAGTCGCGGTGCTTCAACACCCACTCACTCTAACGCTTTCAAGGAGCATCAGCAATGATATTTATCAATAACAAGTATACGGCTATCTATTATAAAATAGTGCGCCGGGCAGCGGTCCGGATATTACCAAAAGAGTTGTATAAGGAACGCCACCATATCATCCCAAAAAGTTTAGGTGGTAATAACACTGGAGAAAATCTAGTATCTTTAACTGGCAGGGAACACCTGATCTGTCATATCATGTATTCATTGTCGAACCGTGGCAAACCCCGGCACCTTCAAAAGATGGCACGGGGATAAATGTAAGTCGAAACCGAATTAAGCCTTAGCTTCTTTTCTGGCGTTCTTTTCTGTGGTGATTTCGTTGCGGCGTGCTTTAGCCAGCTTGGACAGTTCACCTAGTGCCTTACGTGCGCGAGTTCCTGCAGCAGAGTTTCCGCCGACGAACTTGGCATTCTCTTTGAGAAAGGCGTCGAATTGTTCTTGAAGTTGTGTTGTTTCCATGTTTTCCTTAGTATGAAAGTTTTACGAAGTTCACGATTCCATTGGCAAAGCAAGAGGGCTAGGGGTTGAACCGTCGCAATTTTCTGAAAGCTGCTGCCGGAGCTGCGTTGCTCGGCGGCCAGGTGGGGCGTGG
>CAIRBC010000155.1 GCA_903876685.1 uncultured Nitrosomonadales bacterium
AGGTTGTGCATACCGCCTTGTGTGCGGAAGTACGCAACGGGGTATTGTGTGTATTCTTGCCGCCCGTACCGCTGCTGGAAGACTTCGTGCTGCTGATTACTGCGATCGAAGCCAGCGCCGCAGCGCTTGATTTAAGCTTGCGTCTGGAAGGTTATACCCCGCCTTCTGATCCACGCCTCAAGGAATTTCGCATTACCCCTGATCCGGGGGTGATCGAAGTGAATATTCATCCTTCGAGCAGTTGGGAGCAACTGGTTAAAAATACCGAAATACTCTATGAAGAAGCGCGCCTGAGTCGTTTAGGTGCGGAAAAATTCATGCTGGACGGTCGTCATGCAGGCACTGGCGGTGGTAATCATGTCACACTGGGTGCGGCGTTGCCTGCCGATTCCCCCTGTCTGCGCCGACCCGATGTGCTGGCGAGTTTCATCAGCTACTGGCAGCATCATCCGGCCTTGTCTTATTTATTCTCAGGGATGTTTATCGGCCCAACCAGCCAGGCGCCAAGAGTGGATGAAGCGCGGCACGAAGGTCTGTATGAGCTGGAAATCGCCTTTCAGCAGATGAACGAGCATCTAAAACCCGGTACCGCCAGTCAGCAGCCCTGGTTGGTAGATCGCTTGCTGCGTAATTTGCTGGTCGATCTTTCCGGCAATACCCATCGTGCCGAATTCTGTATCGACAAATTATATTCCCCCGACAGTGCGACCGGACGTCTGGGTCTGGTCGAGTTTCGCGGCTTCGAGATGCCGCCTCATCCGCGTATGTCGCTGTTGCAAATGTTGCTGCTGCGTGCGCTGGTCGCACGCTTCTGGCAAACGCCGTATCGCGTTACCCTGAATCGTTGGGGAACCGAATTGCATGATCGCTACATGTTGCCGCATTTTGTCGCGCAGGATATGCATGATGTGGTACTGGATTTGCAGCGTGCTGGCTATGCCTTTGAGTATGAATGGTTTGCACCATTTATTGAGTTTCGTTTTCCGCGTTTCGGCAGCGTGGCTTATCAGGGAATTGATATTGAATTGCGCCAGGCGATCGAACCGTGGCATGTACTGGGTGAAGAAGTTGCCGCAGGTGGCACGGCACGCTATGTCGATTCTTCGCTGGAGCGGATGCAGGTCAAGGTACGCCACATGAATGATAACCGGCATATATTGACCTGTAATGGTAGACCCTTGCCACTCACTGCTACCGGTGTCAAGGGAGAATATGTGGCAGGCGTGCGTTTTCGTGCGTGGAATCCGCCTTCCGGGTTGCATCCGACCATCGGTGTTCAGGCACCCTTGGTTTTTGATCTGGTAGATAGCTGGAATGGTCGTTCGATTGGCGGTTGCACCTATCATGTCACCCATCCCGGCGGGCGCAACTATGATACTTTCCCGGTGAATGCCAATGAGGCGGAGTCGCGGCGCGTGGCGCGCTTCTGGAATCATGGTCATACCCCGGGGGCTGTCCATCTCAGGCGTGAAGGGCGTAATCCGGATTATCCGCTGACGTTGGATCTGCGCCGTGCCCCAGAGCCTTTCATGGAAGGGACACCCGCCATGCCGCTGGAGCCGTTTCAGCAACAGCAACAATAAATCTCAGGCCGGCAAGATCGGTTGGGACTACTGGCTGAATGGGCTCACTAGCCTGCCAGGGGGGTGTAGACACGCTGCAAAAATGCTGATGGGCTTTAAGCCGAAACGGCATTAGCGGTTTAGCGTGGTTCATGAGATCAGCACCTGGAAATGCAGTTGGTTTAATTATTTCCATTGGTCAAATAGAGGGAATTTCAGTGCGGAAGTGAACTTTTCGTGTCGTGGCGGGATTTTAACGTGAAGCACGCGTAGCGACTTACTCCCGGCTACGCCCCCCTCGCTGCGCTCTCCCCGCTTGCGGGAGAGACCCCTGTCGCAAATTCCCCGACCGAATTGTGCCCTATGAACCTTGCCGTAGGGTGCGCTTGCGCACCATTTTGGAGTAAGCGCACCAAGCCAAACCGCTCCCTCCTCCGAAGGGGGAGGGCTGGGGAGAGGGCGAAGGTTAATGGCTAGGGTCGATGAAATTGGTGCGCAAGCGGGCGAGGGAGAAGACGATCGCTGCGCGAGTTTCACGTTAAACCTGGAGATGTTATAAAACACATAACCTGAGGCGTTGCGTAGACCGTGCGGATCCAGATCGGCCATGGCAGCATCTACACGCTGAAAACCTACTTCCTCCAATACCGCCTCCTGGTAGGGTTCCAGCAAGCAGTCCAAACGACGCAATACAAACATCGGCAGAATAACATCGCGATATTTGCCGCGCACAAATACATCGCGCAAACAGTCGTGGGCGATAGACCAGATAAACGAAACGATTTTGTTGTGTGCCGAGTGATCCATACTATCCCTGAGAACCCATAACGGCGGCGCTTTAGTGTCCCAAGCACGTCGCAAATCCAAATTTTGGAAATAGTAACCTAAACAGCCTGACCGGCATAGCAAAGATTAATTTGAGCGAGCGTAGTCCGGATGGAATGCAATGGAATCCTGGGTTGTCTCTCCATGCAATCTGAAAAATCACACTCGATCCGAATTTTCCCGGATTCCGCTCCGCTACAGCCGGGCTACTGTAATCTGGGAACTGCCGCGCATCCGGAAACTTTGCGCCGTGTCGTTATTGAACCCGTGTCGCGCGTCGAAGGACACGGCAAGGTAACCCTGCTGCTTGACGAAAATGACCCTGTACCTCAGCTCAGGCTGCATATCGTCGAGTTTCGCGGTTTCGAAAAATTTATCCAGGGCGACCCTATTGAGAAACGCCGGTGATGGTGCAACGACTGTGCGGGATTTGTCCAGTGAGTCATCATCTCGCGGCCTCCAAGGCTATGGACATGATCGTCGGCAGTGTGACCGCTGGCGCAATGCGCTACGCTTATTGCCGCCCTACCATTTTTTCGCTGATAGTGTCATGACAGATTTACCAGCCCTATGATGAATTGCAGCGTGCAACGCTTAAATCGGCTAAAATGCTTGTTTTGCAAATCTGCCGACTCAGTGCAGCTTGGGAACTCATGCAGTTAATCCGTAATTTCTCTATTATCGCTCATATCGATCACGGCAAATCCACGCTGGCTGATCGCATCATACAATTATGCGGCGGACTGTCCGATCGTGAAATGGAAGCACAGGTGCTCGATTCCATGGATCTGGAGCGCGAGCGCGGCATTACCATCAAGGCGCAGACTGCCGCACTGCTTTACAAGGCGCTGGACGGGCAGGTCTACAATCTGAATCTGATCGACACGCCCGGCCATGTGGATTTTTCCTATGAAGTGTCGCGTTCGCTGTCTGCCTGCGAAGGTGCCTTACTGGTAGTGGATGCTTCGCAAGGTGTGGAAGCGCAGACCGTTGCCAACTGTTATACCGCGCTGGATCTGGGTGTGGAAGTGATGCCGGTGCTGAATAAAATAGACCTGCCTTCAGCCGATCCGGATAATGCGATCGAGGAAATCGAGGAAGTGATTGGTATCGATGCGCATGATGCGGTGCGTTGTTCAGCCAAGACTGGTCTGGGGGTGCGGGAGGTGCTGGAAGCCTTGATTGTCAAGGTGCCGCCACCCAAGGGCGACCCGGCAGCGCCGTTGCAGGCGTTGATTATCGATTCGTGGTTTGATAATTATGTGGGTGTGGTAATGCTGGTCAGGGTAGTGAACGGTACGCTCAGACCCAAGGATAAAATCCTGCTGATGGCCACTGGCGCACAGCAATTGACCGAACATATCGGTGTGTTTACCCCTAAGTCACAACCGCGCGAAACCTTGAGTGCAGGGCAGGTGGGTTTCGTGATTGCCGGCATCAAGGAACTAAAGGCGGCAAAGGTCGGCGATACCATCACCCACCAGGCGAAGCCCGCCTTACAGCCTTTGCCGGGCTTCAAGGAAGTGCAACCACAGGTGTTTGCCGGCCTGTTCCCGGTGGAATCCAATCAGTATGAAGCGCTGCGCGATTCGCTGGAAAAATTGAAACTGAATGATGCCGCGTTGCGCTACGAACCTGAAGTCTCTCAGGCGCTGGGCTTCGGTTTCCGCTGTGGTTTCCTCGGCTTGTTGCATATGGAAATCGTGCAGGAACGACTGGAACGTGAGTTCGACATGGATCTGATCACCACCGCCCCCACGGTTATTTACGAGGTGGTACAGCGTAGTGGCGCGGTGGTGACGGTGGATAATCCCTCGAAAATGCCGGATCCGTCCAAAGTTGAGGAAATACGCGAACCTATCGTCACGGTGAATCTCTATATGCCGAATGAATATGTGGGTTCGGTGATCACGCTATGCACGCAAAAGCGCGGTGTGCAGCTGGATATCAGCTATCATGGCAAACAGGTGAAGCTGATTTATGAAATGCCGATGGCGGAAATCGTGATGGATTTCTTCGATAAGCTGAAATCGGTGTCGCGCGGCTACGCGTCGATGGACTACGAATTCAAGGAATATCGCGCCGCTGATGTGGTCAAGGTGGACATGCTGATCAATGGTGAAAAAGTGGATGCGCTGGCAGTGATCGTGCATCGTGCCAACAGTCAGTATCGCGGGCGTGAAGTGGCCTCCAAGATGCGTGAACTGATCCCGCGTCAGATGTATGACGTGGCAATCCAGGCGACCATTGGCTCGAACATCATCGCGCGCGAAAACGTCAAGGCGATGCGCAAAAACGTGCTGGCGAAATGTTATGGCGGCGATATTTCACGCAAGAAAAAATTGCTGGAAAAACAGAAGGCCGGCAAGAAGCGCATGAAGCAGGTGGGCAATGTGGAAATTCCGCAGGAGGCTTTTCTGGCGATACTGCGCGTTGACGATTAAGGATAAAAAATGGATTTTGCACTGATTTTGTTTGTATTGCTGCTGCTTTCCGGAAGCATCTGGCTACTGGATCGTTATCTATTGGCTAAAAAACGCGGCGAAGGGATTGCCGAGCCGTGGTGGGTGGAATATGCCAAAAGTTTTTTCCCAGTGATCCTGATCGTGTTTTTCATACGCTCTTTCTTGGTCGAACCGTTCAAGATTCCTTCAGGTTCGATGATTCCGACCTTGCAGGTGGGCGACTTCATTCTGGTGAATAAATTTGTTTATGGTATTCGTCTGCCCATCATCAGCCAAAAAATTGTGCAGTTAAATAATCCCGAACGGGGTGATGTGATGGTGTTCCACTATCCTGAAAATCCTTCATTGGATTATATCAAGCGTGTGGTAGGCTTGCCTGGAGACACCGTTGAATACCGTAACAAGCGTCTTACCATCAATGGGGTCGAGCAAGTACAACTGGCCGATGAGGATTACAATTATGTTGAGACGGGTCTCAACTTTGTGCATACTGAAAAACGTCAGGAAACCTTGGGGAATCATAAGCATGCGGTGCTGGTGAATCCAGAGGTGCCGACCTTGCGTCTGGCGTCGGTGGCCGAATTCAAAGGCCGCGAAAATTGCAGCTATAATGATGAAATGGTGCGCTGCAAGGTGCCAGAGGGACATTACTTCATGTTGGGCGACAATCGTGATAACAGTCGGGACAGCCGCTATTGGGGGTTTGTGCCTGATCATCAGATCGTCGGCAAGGCATTTTTTATCTGGATGAATTTTTCAAATCTTAAAAGGATCGGACTTTCTATCAACTGAGGAGAGTAAAATGCTTGCCAAACAGCGTGGCTTGAGTTTTGTCTTGTTTCTGTTGTGGGCGGTTATAGCGGTGCTGGTCAGTATCGGCGGAATGAAACTCATTCCAGCTTATATGCAATATGAACAGGTCAAAAACATGTTTATTGCTATTGCAAACGATCCGGATTTAAAGAAAGGTAGTCGTGGCGACATATTGATGGCTTTCACCAAGCGTGCTTCAGTAGACAATATTACGGCCATCAATGCGGAGGATATCGATATTATAAAAGATAATGAAAGGCTGATATTGAGCGCCAGCTATGTGTACAAAGTACCGCTGCTGGGCAACGTCAGCCTGTGTCTGGATTTCAGTCCCAGCAGTGCAAACTAATCTGAACCATAAACTGTGCGAGCAGTTGGGCTATGTTTTTTTGCAACCCGCTTTGCTGCAACGCGCCCTGACGCATCGTAGTTATGCGCCAGAACATAACGAACGCCTGGAATTTCTGGGTGACAGTGTGCTGGGTTGTGTCATCGCAAACTATTTGTATAACACTTTCCCGCAGTTGAGCGAGGGTGATTTGTCACGGCTGCGTTCCAACCTGGTCAGGGAAGATACGCTGGTGACTCTGGCGCAGCAGCTCAATCTGGGCAGTTATTTGAAGCTGGGCGAAGGCGAGCGCAAGAGTAGTGGCTTTCGCCGTCCTTCGATCCTTGCGGATGCAGTTGAAGCGCTGTTTGGTGCGGTATTGCTGGACAGCGGCTTTACTGCAGCCGAAAAAGTGGTGTTGGGTCTGTATATTCCCTATCTGGCGAGCGTAGATATGCAGACGCTGGGCAAGGACGCCAAGACGCTGTTACAGGAATATTTACAGGCAAAGCGCCTGCCGTTGCCGAACTATCAGGTGATTGCAACCGGCGGACTGGCTCACGAACAATCCTTCCAGGTGGAATGTATTATCCAGAATTTGAAAATAACCACGCGCGGCACCGGTTCAAGCCGCCGCAATGCTGAACAACAGGCAGCCCTTGCCGCCTACCAACAACTGACCTGACACTTATGACTGATCAAATTGCTGTACCTGAAGCTGTTTCTTCGACTGATGCTGTGACTGAAGTAAATTCTTTGACCGAAGCGGTCACTGAACCCGTTTCTGTCACGGAAACTTTGGCTGAAACCCCTGATGCGGATGCCTTTCGCAGCGGCTTCGTCGCCATCGTCGGGCGACCTAATGTCGGCAAGTCTACCTTGCTGAATCATCTGATCGGGCAAAAAATCAGCATCACCTCGCGCAAGGCGCAGACTACACGTCACCGCATTCACGGCATCTATACAGATGAGCACACGCAATTCGTGTTCGTCGACACGCCCGGCTTTCAGACCAAACATATGAATGCGCTGAACCGTGGCATGAATCGTGTGGTGACCAGCAGTTTGCGGGATGTACAGGTGGTGGTATTTGTGCTGGAAGCGTTGCGCTATGATGAACGCGATCAGGAAGTATTAAAGCTGTTGCCGGATAATCGTCCGGTGTTGCTGGTGATCAACAAGATCGACGAAGTGGCCGATAAAGGGCAGTTGTTCTCGTTTGCCGAGCGTGTCGCACAGGATTATAAACTGAGTCATCCGGCAGGCTTTGCCGACATCGTGCCGGTTAGTGCCAAGCTGGGCAGCAAGCTCGACGAATTGAAGGTGGCGTTGCGTCGCTATTTGCCCGAGGGCGAATTGATTTATGACAAGGACGATATCACCGATCGTACTGAAAAATTCCTGGCTGCCGAAATGTTGCGCGAGAAAGTATTTCGCTACACCGGAGACGAGCTGCCTTATTCAACCAGCGTGGTGATCGAGCAATTCAAGACCGTGGGCAAGCTGCGCAGGATACATGCGGCAATTCTGGTGGACAAGGAAGGACACAAGGCGATGCTGATCGGCAAGAAAGGCGAAAAGCTCAAGGAAATCGCTACTCAGGCCAGGCTGGATATGGAAAAACTGTTTGACGGAAAAGTTTATCTGGAGGTATTTGTCAAGCTGCGCAGCGGTTGGGCGGACGATACCCGTGTGTTGCGCTCACTGGGTTACGAATGACCGCACATAACAAGCAGCAGAACGAGCCAGGCTTTGTGTTGCACAGTTATCCCTTCCGCGAAACCAGCCTGATTCTTGATGTGTATAGCCGAAGCCACGGGCGTTTGCCGATCATGGCGCGCGGTGCCAGGCGTCCGAGGTCGGCGTTGCGCGGGGTGCTGATGAATTTTCAGCCGCTGTTGCTTTCCTGGTTTGGCAAAGGCGAAGTGCGCACTCTGCACAGCGCGGAGTGGCAGGGCGGCCAGCCCTATCTGCAGGGTAAAGCCTTGATGTGCGGCTTTTATCTCAATGAACTGTTGATCAACCTGCTGGCGCGTGATGATCCGCATGAGCGTTTGTATGATTATTATCGGGATACTTTGCTGCGTCTTGCGCATGAAACAGATCATGCAGCCAGCTTGCGCTGCTTTGAAAAAAATCTGCTGCAGGAACTAGGTTATGCGCTGCAACTGGAAACAGAAGTGGATAGCGGCGAACCGTTGCAGTCACAGCTCTGTTATCGTTATGCGGTGGAGCGCGGTCCGCTGGCAGATAGAGGGCAGGAGGGGTTGCCGGTGCTAGGCAAGACCCTGCAGGACATCGCGGCAGACGATTATACTGATCCGTACACGGCAAAACAGAGCAAGCAACTGATGCGACTGTTGCTCAATCACCATCTGGGTGGCAAACTATTACATACTCGTGAATTGATTAAGGATTTACAGAAATTATGATGAAACTGGGACTGAATATCGACCATGTTGCCACCTTGCGTCAGGCGCGCGGTGCGCGTTATCCGAATGTGTTGCGTGCCGCGTTGATCTGTGAGGAAGCCGGTGCGGATGCGATCACCCTGCATTTGCGCGAGGATCGCCGGCATATCCAGGATCGGGATGTGCATATGTTGCGCGATATGCTGCAAACGCGCATGAACCTTGAATGCGCGATCACCCGAGAAATGCTGGACATTGCACTGAGTATCCGTCCGCATGATTTATGTTTGGTGCCGGAGCGTCGTGAAGAATTGACTACCGAAGGCGGCTTGGATGTGCTGCGCTATTTCGATGTGATCAAAGCTGCCTGTGAACGTAGTCAGGAGGCAGGCATCCGCGTGTCGTTGTTCATCGATCCGGAGTTGAAGCAGATCGATGCGGCAAAGTTGAGTGGCGCGCCGGTGGTGGAACTGCATACCGGCAAATATGCCAATGCAGACAGTGTGCCGGAGCGACTTCATGAACTTGAACGAATTGCTATCGCGACAGCCTATGCCCATGCGGCAGGGTTGCAGGTGAATGCCGGGCACGGTCTGCATTATCACAATGTTCAGCCTATGGTAGCGATTCCCAATATCGTCGAACTCAATATCGGTCATGCAATCATTGCTGAAGCGCTGTTTATCGGTCTGGATGCGGCTGTGAAGAAAATGAAGGGTTTACTGGCTTGATCGTCGGCATAGGCACCGACCTCGTCGAATATGCGCGTGTGCAGAGTATATGGCAGCGTCACGGGGAGCGTTTTGCACAGCGTTTGCTGAGTAGTCGCGAACTGCCGGAGTTAGCCTTGCACAGCGATCCGGCGCGACTGCTGGCGAAACGCTTTGCCGCCAAGGAGGCTTTCTCAAAGGCGGTAGGCAGTGGGATGCGCTATCCCGTCACGATGTGTCGCATCAGCGTGACCCACGATGGCCTGGGTAAACCGGTGTTGGTGTTTGATGCAACCTTGCGTGCTTACCTCGCACAATTGGGCATCAACGGTCATCATCTGTCGATCAGCGACGAACGCAACATGATTGTCGCTTTCGTCGTGCTGGAAAGCAATTAACGTGAAACACGCGCAGCGACGTAGTTGCGGCTACGCCCCAGCTCTCCCCGCTTGCGGGAGAGACCCCTGTCGCAAATTC
>CAIRBC010000156.1 GCA_903876685.1 uncultured Nitrosomonadales bacterium
CACCATTTTGGAGTAAGCGCACCAAGCCAAACCGCTCCCTCCCCCGAAGGGGGAGGGCTGGGGAGAGGGCGAAGGTTAATGGCTAGGGTCGATGAAATTGGTGCGCAAGCGCACCCTACGAAATGGAGGTTCATGGGTAGGGGATAAGTCGGTTGTATTTTATTCAATGCTAATCAGTATGTTATGCGAATAACAAATTTACCGTGCCTTTACATCGGAATTGACTGTAAAAATCGAGTTGATGCGCGAGGCTGCGCGTACAGGCAGCCATTTCAGGCTAGAAGCCTTGGAACAAGAGGTCAATAGCGGTGACAATCTCTGTTCGCTGATGATTAAGCGATAACACCGGACGTTTTAGGATTGCTAAAGGAACGGCAGCCATACCTTGAGTTGCCATTACCACTCTTTGCCCCTCGATTTCGAAGACTGGGTTCAGTGAGCTAACGTAGATTGGCACATCTTTTTCAGGAATCAGCGGCACCACTATGCGAGTGGTAAATTGGTTATTGATGTCAGCCTGTAAGTCCAACAGGTAGCCGTCACCATCTGGGTTTAGGTAAACGGTAAATTGCACAATCAGAAACCACGGTACTTAGCGAGCGGTAGCCCATTTTTTTCTACGTAGGCATTCCAGCATTCGAAAGCTTTTTTGTTCTCTGCCTGCCATATTTGTGATTTCTTCTCAGCGACCGCCTTGGCCACACCAATCTCGGCAGCTTGAGAAATATTGATGTGCAGCTCTTTTGCCTCGGCCAGCAGGAGTTCTGCTAGAGAAACGTTAGTGGATTTTTTTGGGGTGCCAATGTAGTTGCTTGTAGTTGTTGCCATGAAAACTCCTTTTGATGCACATATCGAATGTTGCCATACATGCGCATTTACCGCAACATCAAGCCTTGTTTCCTCTGTAGGCGCAGAAAACGTTCCCCGTCGCCAGATGGCTGAAGTTGACGATGATGACTGAGCGGGCAACCCGCTCAAACTCGATTGCTAGGTTTGACTATCGTTTTCCAGCTTCGGGTAGCGCACATAATCGACCATTTCCTGAATTTCGCGGGGAGGTTCGGCCGTTAGCAAGCTGCCGATAATCACGCCGATAAAGCCGGTCAGCATGCCGAAGACTCCGCCGGAGATCGGGTTGATGTCCCACCATAGCGGGGCGTTCACGCCGAAAAATGGATAGGTGATATACATATAATACATACACATACCCAAACCGCCCGCCATGCCGAGTATCGCACCAGTCTGATTGGCGCGTTTCCAGAATACACCCAGTGCCAGTGCCGGAAAAAACGCCGAAGCGGCCAGTGAAAAGGCAGCGCCCACCAGAAATAAGATGTCACCGGGTTTTTTCGAGGTGATGTAAGCCGCGAACACCGCGACTCCCAGTAATAATGCCTTGGCGATGAACAGACGGCGTGAGGTCGGGGCCTCAGGGTCGATCATCTTGTAATAAACGTCATGCGACAGCGAATTGGAAATGGTCAGCATCAGTCCATCTGCGGTGGAAAGCGCTGAAGCCAGCCCGCCGGCTGCGACCAGTGCGGTGATGACATAAGGCAAACCGGCAATTTCCGGTGTCGCTAGTACGATCAGGTCGCCGCCGATAGTGATTTCTGCCAATTGCACGATTCCGTCATGGTTGATGTCGGTCACGCTCATCAGCGATTTGTCTACTGATGCCCAGGCTGATACCCAGCCGGGTAGTTCTGAGAAACTGGAACCGACCAGCAAGGTGTAGACATCGTATTTGGCCAGCACGGCCAGCGCGGGTGCGGTGATGTACAGCAAGGAGATGAACAGCAGTGCCCAGAACACCGAGTGTCGGGCATCCTTGACCGAAGCGGTGGTGTAAAAACGCATCAATATATGCGGCAGAGCGGCGGTTCCGACCATCAGACACAGCACCAGCGCCAGAAAATTTTTGCGTTTCTTGTCGCGGGTCGCTTCATCCGGGCCGGCGAAAGGTTCTGCATGGGCGAGTATCGGGGCGGCCTTGCTTCGGTCAGCTTCGGCAGATAGTCGCCACTGGTTGCGAGCCGTTTCGAGATCACGAGGGAAGTCTGCCACGGCTTGGTCGGCGGCTTTTATCTGTGAGGGATCCTGGTGGTGTTTGGCTTTTAAATCGTGCGCTTTTTTTTCCAGTAGGGCTCTTTCACTGGCCAGATAAGTGGCTCCCTTGCTTTCCAATGCTTTCAGCCTGGCTTCGCTGGTTTCCTGTTGCTTTCTGAAAATGGCGCGTACCTCGGCTTCCCGGCTTCCATCTGCAGTTTTAGGGTCGTTCAGTACCTGTTCGCGCGCGGTCACTTTTTCCAGCACATAGCCGTAAGCAATCTGTGGTATCGGATTGCCGGTATGTTTCACCGACAACCAGATGACCGGAATCATGTAAGCCAGAATTAAAATCACATATTGCGCTACCTGTGTCCAGGTCACGGCGCGCATCCCGCCCAGGAAAGAACACACCAGGATGCTGCCCAGCCCCACGAATACCCCCACCCCGAAATCCAGCCCGGTAAAACGGCTGGTAATCAGGCCGACGCCATAGATCTGTGCGATCACATAAGTGAAAGAACACAGGATGGCGGCGAAGACGCCGATGGAGCGCGGGATGCCGCCGCCATAACGGGCACCGAGAAAGTCAGGAATGGTGAATTGTCCGAACTTGCGCAAATAGGGTGCCAGCAGCAGGGCAACCAGGCAGAAGCCGCCGGTCCAGCCCATCACGAAGGCAAGTCCGTCGTAACCGGTCAGATACAACGTGCCTGCCAGACCGATGAAGCTGGCAGCGGACATCCAGTCTGCACCGATTGCCATGCCATTGAAAAATGCCGGAACACGCCGCCCTGCGACATAGTATTCAGCGACATCAGAGGTTCTGGAGATGATGCCGATTCCGGCATATAGCAGCACGGTCACGCCGAGGAAGATGTAACCCAGCAGATGATTGGGCACACCCATTTGCTCGAGTATTGACAGCATCACCACAAAACCGACGAAGCCGCCGGTGTAGAGCGCATAATAGCGTTTGAGCCTGGAGAAAAATTGCAGTTGCAGACTCAAGGCAGGTCTCCTTCCTGTACGCCATGTGCGCTATCCAGCTTGCCCATGTAATAGGCGTAATATCCGACCAGGATCACATAAATCAACAGAGTTCCCTGTGCTGCCATATAAAAAGAAAGCGGAAAGCCACAAACGGTGATGGATTGCAAGTCTCTGGCGAACCAGCAAACCACGAAGGTGACCATGAACCAGATGAATAGCAAACTGCCGGTAAATCTGAGGTTTTTCTGCCAATAGCGTTTCTGCTTTAGGGTAAGCTGCATGTTCCCCTCGTTATAAATTGCGTGTTTCCGGACGACTTGCTTGGATAAATGGCCTGTACCCTTTAAAATGGCGAGGTGAGCTGTACAGGCCAACCTTTAACTATCATATCAGCCCCAGTCATTATAGTTAAAGCGTACTCTGAAAAATGCAGTGACGCAGCATTATTTAACTTACCTTAAAATTCTTTATTCAACCCTAATGCGTATTCTGATAGCTGAAGATGATGAAGTTCTGGCCGACGGCTTATACCATTCGATGTGCCAGTCTGGCTATGCCGTCGATTGTGTAAAAGACGGGCAGGCAGCCAGGCTGATACTCAGTGGCGTACAGCCTTATGATCTGGTGATTCTCGATCTGGCTTTGCCCAAGGTGGATGGTTTCAGTGTGCTGCGCAGTCTGCGTGAGCAGAACTGCAAAGTGCCAGTGATTATACTCACCGCCAGAGATGATGAAAGCGATCGTGTCAAGGGATTGGATCTCGGGGCTGACGACTATATGATCAAGCCCTTCAGTCTGCCTGAACTAGAGGCCAGGGTGCGTGCCCTGATCCGGCGGGGGCAATGCGGCCTGAATCCGGTATATAACTGTGGCACCTTGACCTTTAACAGTGTGGCGCGCTGTGCCACCATCAATGGGGTGATCCTGGAATTGACGACTCGGGAACTGAGCGTGCTGGAGGCCTTGATGTTACGTTCAGGGCGGGTGGTCAGCAAAGAACATCTGTTGGAGCGGGTATACAGTTATTCGGAGGAAGCCAGTAATAACGCCATCGAAGTTTATATCCACCGGTTGCGCAAAAAAATCGAATTGGCGGGGGTGACCATCCGCACCATACGCGGCCTGGGTTATGTCATTGATAATCTGCCCGGCTGAGCAGCTGCGGCCTTTGTGTAATCAGCTATACCTCGCACGGTCATATATTAAGTTTTATGGAAATCATCAATAAACCAATTTTCGTAGGAGTCAGCTTGCTGGAGAAAGTAATTTGCGAGCAAGCTCGCTCCTGCAAAAAACGCAAATTGTGCTCACGCACGGTATCGCTGAATGAGCGCCAAGGAAAATAATATTCGTTCTTTGCGCGGCTTTTTGATGCAAAGGCTGATGATTTCACTCTATCTGTTATGGTTGGTCAGTACCGTCGTCGGCTACTTTGCCACCATCAATTATGTGAATGAGCCTTATGATCTGGTATTGCTGCAACGCGCCAATGCGGTGGCAGCGCAGTTGAAGCTCGGCAGCGGTATAGAAAAATTGAATGTAGAGCCGTTTTTGCCAGACGGAACCGATCCGGGTATGCCTGATCGGGTGCTGTATACCGTGACCGACAGCGAAGGCAGGAAGATTGCCGGTAATGGCAATACCCTGCGCCCGTTGTCTTACCGGCGTGACAGAGAAGGCCCCTTGTTCAGCAACGGCGAGCGCGAAGGGCAAAAGACGCGCATGGTCAGTCTGACTTTTATGTCCAATGGCAATCTGCTGCAACTGCATGTTTCCGAAACGACGCAACAGCGTCAGGCGTTGATCAGAGGTATTCTGGCAAATATCGTCATTCCGCAAATCTTGCTTACCCTGATTGCGCTAGGTGTGGTGTGGTATGGCCTGAAACAGGGCTTGCGACCACTGGAACGGTTGCGTCACGAAGTGCTGAACCGGCGTCGTGATGATCTAGCGCAGTTGGATGGCAGCAAAGCACCTGCCGAAGTGCGGCCGTTGATTGACGCGGTGAACGATTTGCTGGAACGGTTAAAGCAGGTGATTGCGGTACAGCAGCGTTTTGTTGCCGATGCGGCTCACCAGTTGCGTACCCCGTTCGCGGGTCTCAAGACTCAATCAGAACTAGCCTTGCGCGAAACAGACACGCAGCGTAAACAACATGCGCTGGAACATATATTGACCAGCACCCGGCACGGCATCCGCCTGGTTAATCAGTTGCTGGCACTGGCACGCAATGAGCCGGGTGGACAGAGCACCCAGAATTTTACGCGGCTGAATCTCGGTCAACTGGCGCAGGATTGCACCGCTAACTGGGTTTATATGGCGCTGGAAAAATATATAGACATCGGTTACGAAGGTCCAGTCGAGCAGGTTATCGTGTTGGGAGATGCGAGCAGCCTGACAGAAATGCTCAGTAATCTGATTGATAATGCGATCCGTTATACCCATGCCTGCGGGAATATCACGATCAGCGTTCGTTTGAATGAACAAGTCGCTGAATTAAGCGTGGAAGATAACGGTCCGGGAATCGATCCGCTGCATCGGGAGCGTGTGTTCGAACGCTTTTATCGCATCCTCGGCAGCGGTCAAAGTGGCAGCGGTTTAGGGCTGTCCATTGTCGCGGAAGTGGCCAAACGGCATAGCGCGACACTCAAGCTGGATTCAGGAGATAAAGGACATGGCACGCGAATTAGCGTCTATTTTCCCAGACTTGCCGATGGGAGTTGAGCGTGATTGTTTCCTCAAGAGCTTTGTCGCGGATGGGCTTCGGCGTTTTCCGGGTTTGTAGGCAGTGGCAGCGGGTTGCTTTTTGAAGTAGAATTCTGCTGTGTTTTTGTTTTTAACCGTGAATTTTAAGGGTAGTCGGATAGTGTATTAGCCATTGTGATTAACAAACTTGCTCAACTTGAAATATTGAAACCTAGCCTTGTTTATGCCATTCTGATTGCGCTGGTAGTGGTTGCAGCCTCGCTCTATGCACGTTCGAATAACCCGATTCCCGGAAATCAGGGTTCTTCGAATAAATCGTCTGCTGATGAATCGGTAATGCAGGAAACAGGAGCTGAAATAAAATCCGAAACTATTGAGAAGTCGATCGAAACAACGGGCAAAAATGCCAGTGAAAAGGAATAATCTGAGCTGTTTCCGAGAGGGTTGCTTTAGCAATTGCCTTGCAGATTTGTTCTTGGAACGGCTGAAAAGCGGGACTTTTGAATTGGGAATGGCTGCAGTTTGAGCTTGAGCGATTCAAGTGCAATGATAATTGCTATGTTATAATTATCTCTGAGGCGAAAGTGGCGGAATTGGTAGACGCACTGGATTTAGGTTCCAGCGCCGCAAGGCGTGCAGGTTCGATTCCTGTCTTTCGCACCAAGTATTTGTTAAATAGGCCATAATTGGCCTATTTTTTTGTCCGTGTCATTATGCATAACGATTATTCTCAGTTAACCGGACTTTAACACC
>CAIRBC010000157.1 GCA_903876685.1 uncultured Nitrosomonadales bacterium
GCATTGAGCTACATTGGGATTGGCGAGTATCTCCTTGTCTACATACTCGGAGCCGGGCGCCAAGGATTTGCGCTACTTGCGGTGGCGGTGCTGGCCCTTTGCAGCGCGTGCTTGTCTTTGCGGGGCTTCCGGTACAAACACTGGAAGGTAGGCGCACTTTGTGGCAGCCTGATTGTCTTAGCAGCGGTTGGCTATAATATATTTATTATTACATATCGTTCAACAGGAATGACCGGGAGCGTCGAATGGAAAATGGATTATCAAAATGGCTTGTATGATGCCACATTAGATCCAGATTTTCGTGATTTCGCGCTTAACACCGGGGCATTTGGTGCGGCATCCACTGAAGCATTCTATTATTTGTCTCCGCAATTGTATGGACTTGGGTATACCTTGGAGAATTATCGTGGTCAATATAGCTGGGGTGCACTTCAATTTCCCTATTTTGCCAGGCGAATTGAGCAGCTCACTAAGCAATCAATCACTATGGGCATAAGCGACAGATATGACGATCTATATAACAGCGGCGGGTTGTTTTGGCACTTTTTTCGAACGGCCGCAGAAGATTGTTTTATGGATTTCGGGATGTTCGGCGGTATTATTTTCACGCTGATATGCGGAATATTCGCCGGACGTTCTTACGGTGCCGCCTCAAAATATTTGACTGCTGAACTGATCGCTGAGGTCTCTTATATATGTGCAGGATCTGCATTTACGGTAAATTTTAGCCCTTTTTGCGAGCTCGGATTCGCATTTCCTGTGATGTGGATATGCATCCGTAGAATTATTGAATCGCTATTCGGAAATCCGACCAGCAATCGCCATAGATCAAGTGGATCATCCACGGTGTTGGCGGCAGCTGCGAGGGAATAAAGGCCGTTATCCTCACCCCCTCGGTCGAACCAAACAATCGAGGTCAGCGCAGCCCCGGATTGCCTGCGCCAAACTCAAGACAGGTCACTACCGGGCGGGCACACAAACACCACCGATATGATAAGGAAGCAATTGTCTGGCCCACAGTCAGAAATGGGACACAGTATGCAGTGGCGCACTGAAGTGGTCAATGGCCACCCGATAGCCCCCCATCGAACGTGAAGAGAATTCTGTACATCGGACCGTATGCAAGCGAGGCATTTCTTGATCAAAATCGCAGTCCTAGTGCCTCAGTGCTGGGCGGCAGCAGGAAAATGGAGTTGTTGGTTCGGGCATTGGCTGACGATGGATATGAAATCAAGCTGCTCTCATCGATCCAACTGCCGGTCAGTCGCTGGCGGGTCCGTAAATCTGACGATGGTGGAGTGCCGTTTTGCGGCCGGCAGGCATCGGCCCATTATCCTGCTGCTGTGGAACTTCGCCCATGGGGAGGAATGGTAAACTGCCTTCGCGCCCCGATGCTTGTCCAGCGAATCTGCAGACAGTTCCGCCCTCAGGTTGCGATAATATATAATTGCTATCTCTTCGAAACAATCTCGGCTGCCTATCTGTTGCGCAGATGCCGTATTCCATATATATTAGAGCTCGAAGATCTGCCTTTGGCGAGAAAACGGGATTTTTTTAGTATCAAGCCGAGATTGGATGCGTTATGCTGGAGTTGGATGCTGAAAAATGCCGCCGCATTCACCGCGGTGAATACTCCGATACTGAAAAAACTCCCGGAAGGAAAACGCTCCTACCTCATGCCCGGCGTTATTGAACATGAGTTACTTGCTCTGGCGAATGACCGGTTGCCGGCGTTCCGTTCACCCAACAAGCGGCTGGGATATTTTGGCGGGCTGACACCTGAAAAAGGTGCCGGCATGCTGCTCCAGCTTGTGAGGATTTTGCCTGCGGATTGGCGCTTGGTTGTGACGGGAGCGGGGCCATTGGCGCAGGCCTTCGTCGAGGCGCAGGCTCAGAACCCTGAAAAAATCGAATTCCATGGTCGCGTTCC
>CAIRBC010000158.1 GCA_903876685.1 uncultured Nitrosomonadales bacterium
ATTTGGTACTTGTTAAACTCCGGTTAAGTAATCCAGCAGTTTGTTGAGAAAGGCAAAACCATGCAGATTTTTTGGAGGATTTCGTTGAAATCATCTTGATGAAGCAATTTTTTTCAGAATCTTGAGGATAATTTTTTTTTTGCCGATTTGAAATCAGGAAATGAATCTTCAAGGATACGTTCAGCATTAATCATGTTAGTTTTTCGGGTAACATATGAAGTCAAATTGTTCGAGCTACTCGATAGTTTGGTTTCCGGACACGCCGGTCAGACTCGCGACTGGCGGTTCTACGACATTTATTCTCTAGTCATGTCTGTGTACCCTGAGGGAACGAAGCACATGGTTTGAGGGTGATTAGTAGGTACGCTCTGGGTTAACCGAATATTTGCACATTGTTACTTTGAAATGATTGAATACTCAGCTATTTTTTCACAAATCTCGGTCATCGAAAAATGATGATCTACGGTAAACACGCCCATTCGCCCGTGCAACTCCTTCAATTTGCAAAAATTTTCGACCACAAAATAATGAGGCCTATTTAAATAATCATCGAATAATATCGTTGTCCCCACTCGTGCAGACAACAGACTGTACAGAAAACAGGCCACCCGGAATCTGCCATCTACCAGAATTGTGTCCGGCACATGATTACCGCTCTTGGCAATTTTCCAGGGAGCTACCATATACTTCCAGAAACCGTGGATGTTATTTTCAGACGTGGGAGTACCCCAATCACCTACCTCACCAATGTCACAGTGTTGTATCAGCAGGGTTGAAGTGGCATTCATCAGTGACGATGCGACATTTTCAACCCAGGCACGGTCTGAATCCACGGAGATGATGACCGCTACTTTTGCCTCATGACAGGCATAAACGGTACTCCCGCCGCAGCCATACTCAAGATAGCATCTGCTGTGTTTCAAGGTTTCCTTGAAACAGGCAAGTCCTCCGTGATCCATAATGGGTGTCGCTGTGATGATTTCGGACATGTTTTAACTATATAATTAATAGGTATTTAATTCCGCTTGTTTGACATCAAACTCGGGTAGCGCAAAGCGCTACCTCTACCGGGAGAGAGAAGGAATCGTGACCGAATTTCTCGTTAAACAGGCCAGCCCAGACGCTCAAGCTTAATTGTAAATCGTAAGGATGCTGCATGGAAATGACAACGACATATAATAGCGTAATCGGTCTGGATGTGCATCAGGCGCAAATCACGGCTTGCGCATTTATCCAGGAACCCGATGGACAACTGGTATCGAACAGCGTCAATTCGGCACGTTTAAGTCGGGTGTGAACTGATCAGGTGCAACGGTGGACAATTCTACAATAAGCGAGCGAATCTGATTTCAATTGAAAATTAGGCATCCTTCATTTCTCGGTTTACACTTTATGCAATTACAAAATAAAAATAGCTAGACAATCGATCCCTCTTCACGTATAAATAAATTGGGCAATTTCCAGTTCATTATTACATTTGAGGTTAGTATTCATGTCATTATC
>CAIRBC010000159.1 GCA_903876685.1 uncultured Nitrosomonadales bacterium
ATGTTCCCAAAATCTGCGTTGCCATAAACCACCTTCACCTCGTTTATTGCGCGACGCAGAAACCTCTTGCCGTGGAAGCCATTCAGCACATTCCCGTGTGACATTTTGCTTGATCAGCGACCAGCGTAATGAATAATCCTCGTCGTTTTGCGGAAGTTGCCAGATGGTATGCAGGTGATCGGGCATTAGCACCCATGCCACAATATCAAAAGGCATTTCAGAACGTACTTTATTGATCGCATTACGCAACGCAGTACGACAGCGCAGGTCGGTCAGCAGTGCCTGACGGCGGTTTGTGATAGCGGTGAAAAAATAAGCGGCGCCAGGAATATGGGTGCGTAGGTATTGTGGCATGAGGGCATTTTATAGCAGGGGGTGTGGCAGCACCAGCATTAATGATGCATTGCAAATGGTGCGCAAGCGCACCCTACTGGATTCTTGCCCGTTGGCCGGCTTTAAGGGGTGCTCATCGGTCGGCTGTTGGTGGTGCGCAAGCGCACCCTACTGTATTCGGGCCCGTTGGCCTGCTTTAAGGGCAGCGATAAGCTCGGCTCTCAGTTTTGCCAGATAATCATCCACCTCAGCCTCTGTTTCCAGATAGGATTTGCTGGAATAATCGGCGGCACGAATCACTTTTGCGGGTTTGGGAGTAATGGCTGCCGGAGTTGCATCGATATGGATGACGGTAGTCTTGTCATCTACCGCTTTAACGGCGAGTGGTGGTTTTGCCGCTTTCAGCGCGTCGGCAATCATGTCCATCGCGCTGTCCAGCGCGTTGCCTGACTGTTCCTGCAAATAATGAATTTGCGGAATGCTGGTCTGAGCTGCGATGTCCAGTTTGATTTGCTGAAGCTGAAACAAGGCGCGGTTACGCAACTCAGGCTTTGCTTCAACCTGATCCAGCGTCTGGATAACCTCGGCGATTTTCTTTTGCAGCAAAAGCAGTGCGTGCTCGCGTTTGGTTTCGACTAATCTGGCATTCACAGCCTCAACCGCTTGAATCAGTGGCTCTATCTGATTGACTTGCTGATAAGGGTTTGCGTTGTCGCGGATTGCTTCCAGTTGCTGCAAGGCGTTTGCCGCCACACTCTCCTTGCTAAGTGCAGGACGATTGGGCTCAAAGCGCAAGAGTGCTTCCAGCATGTGACGCCAGGTGTTCAGCTGGGTCGTGTAAAAGCTGATGACATCGTGAATGTCCTCTGCAGCATCCAGCCATTCGTCTTTTTGGCTCAAGGCGCCTTCGATAAATTCAAAGGGATCGCGTATTGCCAGCTGTTTGGCTATGCTTTGCAACGTCTGGTCTATCACTGCCTTGCCTGGGTGGTGCCTGGTATTTGCCAGCTGAACGTGTTCCTTCAATCTGCTTTGCCACAGGATTAGATGCTCGCGGTAATCAGCAACCAGACCATCCTCGTCTTCCCTTCCAATCTTTGAAAACAGGTCTTTATACAACTCTCGTGCTCGCTTGATCTGAGCCGTATCGGTAGACTTGCGTTTGAGGATGGACACTTGTTTGAATCTGACGGATTTGCTCAGCGGATCGATCGCATTGCCAGGCTCCAGGTCGGAATTATCCATGATCAGCTTGATTTCACCGGCCATGAACAGGCGAGCAATCAGTAGGACCACTTCCCATTCCGGCTTCCAACCCCAGGGAGCGCCACTGAACCGTTCTACCACATCGGACAATAATACCCGGCTCTGACAGGCCTTGAGCTTGAGGTATTCGCGCATTTCATTCAGCGCGAGCGGATTTCCTTCTTCCCCTGCCAATACCAGAGTACCTTGACCATTCATCGTCAAAATGGACTTGATCTCCGAAATCGGATCAAGCTGGCGTACCTTGATATAAGACAGCTTGAAATAGGTATTGGATATAAGGTAGTTGACCAGTTGATCCACTTCCATCGATGCAGTCGTTGCCTTGGAGGGGAGCTTTTGCCCTAGCGCAAAACAATCGCCGGTGATGAGTGCCTGACTAAGCTGTTCGACCAGACGAGTTCTGCGTCCGCGATTTTCTTCCTTGCGATCTCCAAGAATGCGTTTAAGCGGTGCAGATGCCGAACTGGCCTTGGGGCTTTCGATATACTTTTCGATTTGCAGGTACAGGGTCAGCTCGATGTCGAGACGATTGCTCTCGGACATGCGGATCAGGGCACGATTCACGCTACGCAATATTCCTTTGGCATCCGTCAGCGCCTCATAGTCGTCGCAGAGCGGTGTCAAAATTTCCAATGACAGTTCATGACTGGCATTTTTCCACGGCACGCCATCCAGCAGACGGTTGATTTCATAGTCTGCCTTGGTATCGCGGTGGCGTATCTTGGTCACGCCTCCCAGAATTTCTTCATAAATCAATTCATTCAACAAGCGTGACTTTTCGATATAAGCCACTTCCACATGAGCAATTTCGCGCGCCACATCACGTTCTTCGTTGGTCAGGAATGACCACAGATCGCCATTTCGGCTGACCAGACGCTGATTCTCCAGACGTGCCAGACTTTCCTGAATCTTGCGTTTGAGTACCAGTTTGTCGGCATCAATCTGATCGACGCAAAGAGTCGCCAGATTGTCCACGTTGGGTTTGATAATGTCCTGGTTATAACGAATCAGGAACAGCGCTTTGAGCAGCGAAACATCGTATTTTTCCAATAGCGGATTCGCGGGTGCCTCATCAATCGAGCGCTTGGCACTGGTGTCGATAAAACTCTCAATCGATGGATAAAAATCATAAAGCGGGACTAGCGCATCGGTGCCTCGCTGCGCATTACGCACCGCAGCAGACTGGAATGCATCCAGCAACGAGCGCTCCCCTTTGGACAAATGCTTGCCGGTAGCGCCTACCTTGCGGATGGATTCGAATATTTTTTGTAGCAGCGTGAACTGGTAGGGTGCGAAGGGATAGCAGGTAACGAATTCGGCAGCATCCTTATAACTACGCATGGAAACCGAATTTCCTACAAAGGCAAGCTGGTTATTGATGATGTCGCCCTTCGCGGCATAACAATCGCGCAACTCGACATGAGCCGCTTCAGTCTTGGATAAAAGACGCTCGCTGATGACATCATCGGTATTGGAACTGGCCAGCGATAACCGCGTGTGAAAACGCCCCTAAATTTTGGAAAAATCCTGTGATTTGGCCTTGTTGGTCTCACCGATAGCGGCATCTATGTCTTCCTGACTGGTGACGATGACCCAGGCTCTGCCATGACAAAGCGTTCCCAGTTGTTCGATAATGGTTTGCAGGGTGAGCATCAACTGAGTGTTGTCACCGATAAACTGACCGACTTCATCGACCAGGAAAATGACCCTGTGCCCGGCTGGCTTGGTCTGCAGATACTCTGAAATGATTTTTGCCAGGCCATCGATATTGACTTTATAGTCATCGCGACAATTATCAAACCAGCGACCAGCAGATTCCTCGGTCATGGCTAGCGCTTTGACCAGGGCATACACCACTTCATCGCGCAGAAAATCTACCGCGTCTCTCTCATTATTCCAGAAGGAGCCATTCTTTTCCTGAAAGGCCGCTTTGAAAGTCTCATAAGCTCCCTTGCCAACCAGGTAGCGCTCCATATCGGCGATATGTGGTGCATCGCCTGAATAGCCCAGCTTTTCATTGAAAACACGCAGAAATACTTGCAGGATGACGTCTCTGTCGGATTTGCTGTCGGCCTTGGCGTCTATATTGAACAGGATCACGTCTGAACTGCCGCTTGCTGCGCGCTGCATATCGGCCAGCAAAAGTGCATCCTTGATTTTGTGCTCGTTAAAAAAGGCTGCGGCTCGCTTTGCCTGGCCACTGACAGGATCAATGGCTTCTATATTTTCCAACAAATAGGACAGGATCTTGATGAAATGAGATTTACCCGAACCGAAGAAGCCTGAAACCCATACCCCCATCCGCGAAGAAACGACGGGATCTCTGGGGTTATCTGCTGCAGCCAGGAAAGCATCAAAAAATTTCCGAAAATAATCGGTTAGTTGCTTGGTGACGACGTATTCGTCCAGTTCCTGCCAGATGCTTTCCGCATCACGTTGATCTGCCTTGATAACGCCATTGATGGGTCTATCGATGGGTTTGATGAAAAGATCCCTGATGATCATGATGATTGTCCGTAGGTAATTCGCGTCAGGGTACTAATCTGAAAGCGCGGTAATAGTGATCTTCTGCAAGCTTATTGAACAGGCGTAGGGTATAGCCGTCATATTTCCCGGGATAGAGCAGCAGCAAGGGCGTGTGTTTCATCAGCGGGTGCAAAGCAGATAACAGCGTATGGGTGCGCAGTATGGGATATATCGCTCCGACACCAGACAGAAGTAACAGGCTCAGGTTGTCGACATCGAGCTGTGAAACGAGTCTTTCGGCCAATTTATCCTCTTTCAATACACGGCGCAAAGATTCAAGGGCTTTTGCATCGCCTTGGGTTTGCTGCATATCGAGTGCCTTGTCCAGCAGCTTGCGCTCTTCCAACAAGCCTATCGCCAGATCAAATATGTTTACGGTGGCAAAGCTTATCGCGGGCTGATGTTTTGTGAGCGCCGGTTCGATGACATCCTTTAGAAACGCACGCATTTCCAGCTCATACTCGGGTGGGTAATCGAATACCCAAAAGCCGATTTCGTTGCTTAGCCCTTGATTGTTCAATAACTCCTTGGAGGTCAAGCGGGGAATAATCTGATTCAGTCGGTCTTCAAATACGTTCATCTGGAAACTTTCATGACCGATAGAATGCCCAGTTCACCATGCCGCTTGAGAAAGGAGATGACTGCCGGATGTAGGATAGGTGGGGTGATCGTCATTTTTCTGCTTGAATATATATATTTAGCTTCGACCAATATCCTGATTATAACCTCGAATAGCTTGGCTTTGGTGCTCGCAGACCATTGTTTGATTTCCGGATCACGATGGGTGCATTCACTCCAAAATGCATCCCATAAATGCTTGTTTAAAGCCAATTCCATCCGGTTAAGCTGGGTGAAGTACACATCCTGCAAAAAATCACCCAACAAGACGCTGTGCTTAATTGCGGCGCAGAGCAAAAGCTGAGTCGATACTTCCAATTCTCCTTCTGCGATGAGTTTCCATCCTTCTGTATCCAGCGTCATCAGACGCTTTCGCAGTAATGACGCTTGTCGCTTTGCAGTGGCAGGAGTGTTTTTCTGCAGGATATTCTCAATTTTAATTGCGTGATTCCATTGCGCATCAGATGGATTGGACAAAAGCAGGGTAGCAATTTTCCTGCTTTCAGTCAGCATCAGCGATCCAGCAGAAATTTCGGCGTTATAACGGCGCATATAAGAGCCAGCTCAAAAACATATTGCAGTATGAACCACTATCACATGGTTGCAAGGAATTATCAAGCGTTCTCATGACTTGCTAATCCACCCTTTCAGGTGGTCTAATAGTCTGAATAACACGTACTAAAGCATGAAACTTAATCCAAGGTGAGATGGTAGGTCGTGGCAGATTCGAACTGCCGACCAACGGATTAAAAGTAGACGTGATAATTTAATACCCTGCATTTTCAGTA
>CAIRBC010000160.1 GCA_903876685.1 uncultured Nitrosomonadales bacterium
ACCATCACCATCTGCCGACCTTCCATCTTGGGAAACTGCTCAACCACGCCATGTTCTTCCAGATCAGCCCTGACACGTTCGATCAGACGCATGCCAATTTCCTGGTGAGCCATTTCTCGGCCACGAAATCGCAAGGTAATCTTGGTCTTATTGCCTTCTTCCAGAAACTTGATCAGGTTACGCAACTTGATGTTGTAATCACCTTCATCCGTACCCGGCCTGAATTTGATTTCCTTGATCTGAATTTGTTTTTGTTTGAGTTTAGCCTCATGCTGCTTCTTGCTTTCAGCATACTTGAATTTGCCTATATCCATGATCCGGCATACAGGCGGATCCGCCAGTGGCGAAATCTCGACTAAATCCAACTCTGCTTCATCAGCCAGACGCAGTGCTTCCGCGATGGCAACAATCCCTAAGGGCTCTTTGTCCACACCAATCAAGCGCACCTTGGGTGCGGTAATCATCTCGTTGGTGCGCTGCGATTTATCTTGTGCTATTGCAATATCTCCATTTAAACAATAATTAAGCCGTGCTGCCCGCGATCATCTCGGCTTTCAGACGCAAGCGGAAGGCTTCTAGCGTCATTTGTCCAAGATCTTCACCGCTACGGGTACGCACGGCCACCCATTTCCCGGAAACTTCCTTATCGCCCACAATCAGCTGATAAGGTATTTTCTGCAAGCTATGTTCACGTATTTTATAGGTAATCTTCTCATTGCGCAAATCTGCTTGTATACGCCAGCCTTCGGCACGCAATTCTTGCATCACCTGAGTCGCATATTCTTCCTGTGCCTGGGAGATATTCATCAAAACCATTTGAATCGGTGCCAGCCATAACGGGAACGCGCCTGCATGATGCTCGATCAGAATGCCGATAAAGCGCTCCATCGAACCCAGGATCGCACGATGCAGCATTACCGGCGCTTTGCGGGTGTTATCCTCATCGACAAACTCGGCACTCAGACGCTCCGGCAAGTTGAAATCCAATTGAATCGTGCCGCATTGCCACATACGCCCGAGGCTGTCCTTGAGTGTAAATTCGACCTTGGGACCGTAAAAGGCTCCTTCACCGGGTTGCAGTTCATAAGCCAGACCATTTTGCTGCAAGGCCGCTGCCAGCCCTGCTTCCGCTTTATCCCAGGTTTCATCGGTACCTACCCGTTTTTCGGGACGCGTAGACAATTTAACCAACACTTCGTTGAAGCCGAAATCCCGATAGATTTCATTGAGCATCACAATAAAATTGGATACTTCCGGCTCTACCTGCGCTTCGGTGCAGAATATATGCGCATCATCCTGGGTGAAGCCTCTGACTCGCATCAAACCATGCAACGAACCTGAAGTCTCGTTGCGATGACAGGAGCCAAATTCAGCCAGGCGCAGTGGCAGATCACGATAGCTGTGCAACCCATGGTTGTAAATCTGCACATGCCCAGGACAGTTCATCGGCTTCACCGCGTAATCGCGATTCTCCGAAGACGTGGTGAACATATTGTCGTGGTAATTTTCCCAATGACCAGATTTTTCCCACAGGCTTTTGTCCATGATGGCGGGGGTACGCACTTCCTGGTAACCGTGTTGCTTGAACTTGCCGCGCATGTATTGTTCAATTTCCTGCCAGAGCGTCCAGCCTTTCGGATGCCAGAACACCATACCAGGCGACGAATCCTGCATATGAAACAATTCCAGGTGCTTGCCCAACTTGCGATGATCGCGTTTTTCCGCCTCGGCAAGTTGATGGAGATAAGCCTCCAACTCTTCCTTCTTCGCCCAGGCAGTACCATAAACGCGCTGTAACATTTCATTCTTTGAATCGCCGCGCCAGTAGGCACCCGCCAGTTTCATCAGCTTGAAGGCTTTCAGCCTGGCGGTGCCAGGTACATGCGGGCCGCGACACAGATCTTTAAAGTCCCCCTGAGTATATAAGGAGACAGCCTGATCTGCCGGAATCGATTCAATGATTTCGGCTTTGTAATCTTCATGAATACTCTTGAAATAGCTTACCGCCTCATCCCGGGGCAGCTCGCTGCGTGTGATCTTGAGATCCTGCTTAGCGAGTTCCGCCATGCGTTTTTCGATGGCCGCTAAATCTTCGGGCGTGAACGGGCGCTTGAAAGAGAAATCATAAAAAAAACCATTTTCGATGACCGGCCCTATGGTTACCTGCGCATCTGGAAATAATTCCTTCACCGCATGCGCCAGCAAGTGCGCCGTCGAATGACGAATCACCTCCACACCGTCGGCATCTTTATCGGTAATGATCGACAGCGCTGCATCCTGCTCGATGCAATAGGAGGTGTCGACCAGTTTTCCGTCGACTTTTCCCGCCAATGCGGCGCGAGCTAAACCAGCGCCGATACTCAGCGCAACATCTGCGACGGTGACCGCTTCCGCATAGCTACGCTGCGTTCCGTCTGGCAAAGTTATAATTGGCATAATGACTGATCCAAAAATGAAAAGTGCGGCAACGCCGCACTTATGGATATTTCCGACTTATTTAACTACCACTCAGAAATTTCCCGAAATTGGTAGGCACGATTGGACTCGAACCAACGACCCCTACCATGTCAAGGTAGTGCTCTAACCAGCTGAGCTACGCGCCTAATTAAGAAAACGAATTATATACTATAAGGCAGCAGTGCTTCAAATTTTTATTGTGCACTAGAAAATTAATCTGCCGCTGGTCATTTCCGTAGCTTCAAACAGTCATTAATCCGGGTTGACGCATAGCTTTTCGAATTATTACATTCCTGTTAAATTTTCACTTTACACCGCAAAACGGGCAATTTCCTGATTGTGAAATTATCTTGCGGGTGTAAAATCCGGCGTTTTGCAAGATGCGTCCAGCGTTTTTTTTAGCTTTTAAACATTTTTGAAAGCGTGTCCATGACTATACTCGCCCAATCAAATGACGAAAACCTGAGCCAAATATTGGCTCGCTATGATCATAACCCCGCTAATCTATTGCAAATTTTGCGTGAAGTGCAGGAGTCGCAAAGTTTTATAGAGGCGGATTCCATTAACTATCTTAGCCAACAACTGGGTATATCGCGGGCTGATATCGAAGGCGTTGCCGGTTTCTATTCCTTCCTGCATTTACAGCCGCAAGGCGAATATCGCGTACTTTTTTCTGACAACATCACCGATCGTATGCTGGGCAGCCAGTTGCTGATGGAACAGATGTGTCAGCAATTATGGCTGCAACCCGGCAAGGTTTCCGAAGACGGCCTGGTCAGCATCAATACTACTTCATGCACCGGCATGTGCGATCAAGGGCCGGCGATGCTGGCAAACGGTCGTGCGATTACGCGCCTTTCACATCAGCGTGTGCAGGAAATTGGCCAGCTGATACGCAACCGCACGCCGGTGGCGGACTGGCCAGCCGATTTTTTCCAGGTGGAAGATCAGATCCATCGTAGCGGGCCGCTGCTGGATAATCAACTCACGGCGGGAGATGTGCTACGCCAGGGTCTGTTGCTCGGCAGCAAGGCCATCGTTGATGTGATAAAGGAATCCGGCCTGCGCGGTCGCGGCGGTGCAGGTTTTTCTACGGGGCTAAAATGGGAAGCCTGCCGCAATGCACAAGGTGACGCTCGCACGGTGGTGTGCAACGCCGACGAAGGCGAACCCGGCACCTTCAAGGATCGGGTGCTGCTCACTCGCCAGGCTGATCTGGTATTTGAAGGCATGACACTCTGTGCACTGGCAGTCGGCGCGCAACAAGGCTTTCTTTACCTGCGCGGCGAATACCGGTATTTACTTGAACCGTTGCAGGACGTATTGCAACGCCGCCGCGAACGGAATCTGCTAGGAAACAACATCCTGAATCAGCCCGGCTTCAATTTCGATATTGCGATTCATCTGGGTGCGGGGGCTTATATCTGCGGCGAAGAATCGGCGCTGATCGAATCGCTGGAAGGCAAACGCGGTGTACCACGCAACCGACCCCCTTTCCCGGTGACGCATGGCTATCTGCAGCAACCGACCGCGCTGGATAATGTGGAGACTTTCTGTTCTGCTGCGCTCGCAATTCAACTGGGTGATGAAAATTTCCGCGCCATCGGTACCGAGAAATCTTCCGGAAGCAAGCTGATTTCGGTCTCTGGCGACTGTCCGCGTCCGGGCATTTATGAATATCCGTTCGGCGTCTCAGTCAAACAAGTGCTGCAAGACTGCGGTGCGGTGAATACCCGAGCCGTGCAAATCAGCGGCCCTTCCGGAATGTGTATCGCAGAAAACGAATTCCACCGAAAACTGGGCTTCGAAGATTTGCCCACTGCCGGTGCCTTCATGATCTTCGACGATAGTCGCGATATGTTCGGAGTGGCCTTGAATTTCGTGCATTTTTTCGCCCATGAAAGTTGCGGTTTTTGCACACCTTGCCGCGTCGGCACCTCGATGCTCAAGCAGACGATGGATAAAATTGCCGCAGGTCACGGAACCCGCCATGACCTGAACGAAATCGAACATCTGGATCAGGTGCTGCAGATCAGTTCGCATTGCGGATTGGGGCGTACCGCCTGCAATCCGGTACTACATACGCTGAAGCATTTCCGTCCGGCCTATGAAAACCGGCTGAAGTCGCTGGACTTTGAGCCGGCTTTTGATCTGGACGGGGCACTGGCCAGAGCCCGTCAGATGACCGGACGCGATGATGCAGGCGCACATCTGAAATCGGAGGGAATATGAGCGATACCTTTCAACTAGACGGCAAGAGCGTCCCGTTCGAAGCCGGACAAACCGTAATGCAGGCAGCCCTGGCGGCCGGACATTACATTCCGCATCTATGCTACCACCCGGAATTCAAGCCGCACGGCAGTTGCAAACTTTGTACGGTCAAGGTCAACGGGCGTACCATGGCTTCGTGCACCATGCCTGCCGAAGCCAACCTCAGCGTCGAAAGCGATATCGACGAATTGAATGACTTGCGGCGTACCCTGGTACAGATGCTGTTCGCCGAAGGCAATCATTTCTGTCCTTCCTGCGAAAAAAGCGGCAATTGCGTGTTGCAGGCGCTGGGTTATGATCTGGAAGTGCATACCGCAGGCTTCCGCCATATGTTTCCGGAGCGCCCGCTGGATTTTACCCATCCAGACATACTGCTCGACTTCAACCGCTGCATCCTGTGCGAGCTTTGTGTACATGCCTCCGCAGAAGTTGACGGCAAACATATCTTCGCCTTTTCCGGACGCGGTATCGACAAACACCTGATCATCAATTCCACCTCGGGTCAATTGAAGGACACGGATATGGCCTTGACTGACAAAGCGATGCAGGTCTGCCCGGTCGGCGTGATCCTGAAGAAACGTGTCGGCTTCAGCGTGCCTATCGGTCAACGCCGTTATGACAAGAGCCCGATCAGCGCACAGGCGCTGGTGGACGCGCCACGCACGGGAGCCGTCCATGAGTAAAAAACTAAAGATTGCCACCACCTCACTGGCGGGTTGCTTCGGCTGCCACATGTCCTTCCTCGATATAGATGAACGGTTGCTCACCCTGCTTGAACTGGTGGAATTTAACCGTTCGCCAATCACCGACATCAAGCATTGTTCACCGTGCGACATCGGCCTGATCGAAGGCGGCGTATGCAATGCAGAAAATGTGCATGTGCTGCATGAATTCCGCAAAAACTGCAAAATCCTGATCGCCATCGGTTCCTGCGCCATCACCGGCGGTCTGCCGGCACAGCGCAACCATCTCGATCTGAGTGCCTGTCTGACCGAAGTCTATCTGACTGAACCCGGATTGGCACATGGTCATATCCCGAATGACCCTGAACTGCCGCTGCCGCTGGATAAGGTTCATCCCTTGCACGAAGTCGTCAAAATCGACTACTTCATTCCCGGTTGCCCGCCATCGGGTGACGCCATCTGGAAATTTCTAACTGACCTGATTGCGGGCAAGACGCCTGAACTCGGGCATGGGCTTATCAACTATGACTGATACTATTCATGATCTGGAAACTGCCGCGCATCCGGAAACTTTGCGCCGCGTCGCAATTGAACCCGTGTCGCGCGTCGAAGGACACGGCAAAGTAACCCTGCTGCTCGACGAAAATGACCATGTACATCAGGTCAGGCTACATATCGTCGAGTTTCGCGGTTTCGAAAAATTTATCCAGGGCAGACCCTACTGGGAAGCCCCGGTGATGGTGCAACGGCTATGCGGAATTTGTCCGGTGAGCCATCATATCGCTGCCTCCAAGGCCATGGACATGATCGTCGGCAGCACGCTCACCCCCACTGCTGAAAAAGTCCGTCGCATGATGCATTACGGACAAATATTGCAGTCGCATGCACTGCATTTCTTTCACCTGTCCTCGCCCGATCTGCTGTTCGGCTTTGATTCGGATGTCGCCAAACGCAATATCGTCGGTATCGCCGCAGCCTATCCGGAACTGGCTAAACAAGGCGTGCTGTTGCGCAAATACGGCCAGGAAGTAATCCGAGTGACCGCCGGAAAACGTGTACATGGCACAGGCTCGGTGCCGGGTGGCGTCAACAAGAACGTCAGCATCGAGGAACGCGATTATCTGCTGAAGGACATCGCACAAATCACCGCGTGGAGCCGCGATGCGGTCGGTATCGCCCGCCAGTTGTTCGAACAGAATCTCGATCTATACAACAACTTCGGTCGTTTCGAGACACATACCCTTAACATGGTGCGTGCCGACGGTGCGCTGGATCTGTATCACGGCGGCCTACGGGCGCGAGACATGAATGGCGAGATTCTGTTCGATCATTACGATTACCGTCACTATTGGGATGTGATCTTCGAAGATGTGAAGCCCTGGTCCTACATGAAATTCCCGTTTTTGCGGAGTCTGGGACCCGATACCGGTTGGTATCGTGTCGGCCCCTTGAGTCGCGTCACGCATTGCGATTTCATTCCGACGCCACTCGCCAATCAAGCGCGCAAATCCTTCATGGCCTTCAATGGGGGTTCGGCTACCGGAGCCACGCTGGGCTTTCACTGGGCGCGCATGATCGAAATGCTGCATGCCGCTGAAGTGATCCATGAATTGCTGCTCGATCCGGATCTGCAGGGCAACGATCTGGTGCATATCGGCGAACGCCAGGAACGTGGTGTCGGCGTGATCGAAGCGCCACGCGGCACGCTGATTCACCATTACAAGGTGGACGAAAACGACCAGATTACCCGCTGCAACCTGATCGTTTCGACTACCCACAACAACCAGGCAATGAACGAGGCGATCCGTCAGGTGGCCAGGCAATATATAGACGGCAAAAAGCTCACCGAAGGCTTGCTGAATCATATCGAAGTAGCGATCCGAGCCTTCGATCCCTGCCTGTCCTGTGCGACCCATGCACTGGGCAAGATGCCGCTGGAAGTCGAATTGCTCGATGTCTCGGGCAAACAGGTGGATACGCTGGCACGCGGATTGGATGGAACTTTCTGCATCCCGGATTGATGCTCGCACCGATCCTGATATTTGCCATTGGCAACGAATCGCGCGGCGATGACGCACTGGCGCCATTGCTGTTGCGGCGACTCGAAGCCGGGGGCATCTCGGCTAAAGTCGAGTTGCTCGAAGATTATCAGTTGCAGATCGAAAACATCACCGATCTGCAGGGGCGCGATGCGGTGCTGTTCATCGATGCCGATGTGAGTTGCGAGCCACCGTTTGAACTTTCACCGATCACTGCGGCCATTGATCACAGTTATACCAGTCACGCGATGACCCCTTTTGCACTGCTGCACACTTATACGCAGGTCTACACTACCGCTGCGCCGCCGGTTTATCTGCTGCGCATCCGTGGCTACGACTTCGAACTGGGCAACCCTTTAAGCGATACGGCTTCAGTCAATCTCGAAGCCGCGCTCACCAAGGTGCGTGAATGGCTAGTACAATTTCATTCACCTTGATGTTCTACTCAGCCCTGAAGGTCGAGGTTTCAAGGTGCGTAGGGGAGGCGTTTCACCCCCTGCTTGTTTAAACCCACCGGCCTGAAGGCCGGTGACGAATTGTTAATTTCGCGTAGCGCGTGGGAGCCATTGAAATTTAGCCAGGATTAATAAATACTGTAAATTATTTAGCTTTTAAACGCCGGTTCTTTAGCCACAAATTGTGTCCGTTTTCACGAAAGCATTTGGTGCATTACGCTCACGACAAGGGCATCCGTTTCGCAGGATTACCAATCAGTTGGCTGAAGGAAGGTGCATCGCGCAGGCATGCTGCTCCGGCGGCGATATAGCTGTCGCTGCCTATATTTATGTTGGGTGCCAATACCGCATTTGTCCCCACAAAACTGCGTGCACCCAATTTGACGTATCCACCGAGGCTTACGCCCGCACAAAGCACTACGTTGTCAGCGACGCATGAGTCGTGACCCACTACCACACCGTGCATCACCATGCAATCCAGACCCAGTCTGGCTGAAGGGCCAATCGCCACAAAATGTCCGACCACACAACCTTGTTGCAAACTCGCAGTCCTGGCTATACGGGCTAAAGGCGAAATTAGCGGTGATGCGGGTTTCAGTCCCGCATCGGCAGCAATGACGCGCGCCCGTTCACGATGCACCATAGAAGAAACAGCCAGTGCATAATGCGTGGCAAGTTTGACGGCCTCTTGCCAGTTCGTCAGGATACGCAGGCCATCAACTGTATCAGTTTTTGCGAATTCCGGATCGACATAGGCGGCAACAAACTTGTCGGCGCTACCTATATCAATAAAGTCACGTGCAAGCGCGCCCGCACCTATCAGCAGAATTTTCTCCATGAGGCCTTTTCCTAATAATATTTTCTTGCAGAGCCACCGCTCAACATCTGTCCTGACCTGCAATCAGCGCGATAATCCGCTCTGCCCAATCAGGCTCAAGCTCAGAATAAATGGGTAAACAGATAACCTGAGCTGCAATCTTTCGTGCTACTGGCAAGGCTGCTGCCATTTCGCGATACATAGGAAAATCGCTGATCAGAGGGTAAAAATAGCGTCTGGCATAAATATCATGAGCACGCAATTTCTGATACAACGCATCACGGCTCAGGGGATAGGTGGAGCCGACGAGTATTGGGAAATAAGAGTAATTGCCCCCTTCTGCACCCGGCACACAATGGATACCCTCTACCTTAGCCAAACCCTGACGGTATCTTGCGTCTATGGCTTGGCTTTTCTGCTTCGCACAAGGGTAATATTTCAGCTGTAACAAACCGAAAGCGGCACTGATTTCGTTCATTTTGCCATTGATTCCGCAAGCAGTCACGGTCACTTCGTCAACGATGCCGAAATTCTTCAAAGAATCGATATGATTTTTTGTCTCCGCGTCATGGCAGATGATGGCACCGCCTTCAAAGGTATTGAATACCTTGGTCGCATGAAAACTCAGTACAGACAAGTCTCCGTGATTAAGCACACTCCCCCCATCAGCGCTTACACCAAAGGCATGGGCGGCATCATAAAGGACTTTCAGTCCATGCCGATCCGCAATTTCCTGAATTCGCGCCACGTCACAAGGATAGCCATAGCAATGCACCGGCATGAGGGCGGTGGTTTGCGGGGTGATCGCGGCTTCAATCAGCGTTGCATCCAGATTTAAGGTAACGGGGTCTATATCAACAAAAACCGGCTTGAGTCCGCTCCATAGCAACGCGTTCGCAGTCGCCACAAAGCTGTAGGGCGTGGTAATCACTTCCCCTTTAAGCTGCAAGGCTTGCAGTGCAGTCAGCAATGCAATCGTACCGTTAGTGAACAACGAAACCTGTCTGACGCCCAGGTATTCACATAGCGCCTGTTCCAGTTGCTGGTGAAACGAACCGTTATTAGTGAGCA
Source organism: uncultured Nitrosomonadales bacterium (assembly GCA_903876685.1). Classification (GTDB taxonomy): domain Bacteria; phylum Pseudomonadota; class Gammaproteobacteria; order Burkholderiales; family Gallionellaceae; genus Gallionella. Next base: position 9,794 of record CAIRBC010000160.1, read on the forward strand.
TCTGGTTATCCCAGATTTGTTGCAGATACGGGTAGAATTCCTCCAGCGGCGGTAGCAGCGGGCGGGTTACCTGAATCGGCGAGTCCTTATTCTGTACGTTCATTGGCTCCCCGTTGAGGGTGACTCACGTCCAGGGCGATGGGGGGCAAGCCAGCACACCATCTGTGCCACATCAAACGAAAGGCACGCAATAGCGCCTTGGTCGTCAACTCCGGTTTGCAGAAAGCAGATTGCTCGCAACGTTTCCGCAGTTCCTGGCGCAAACGCGCCAATCCATTAGTCTGTTTCGCAAGACTTAGCCCTTTCGCTACAAATTCCTTATGGTCGTAAACAATAAACGATTCCAACCCGATATGCGCGAGGATGGTTGCCCCGGCACGGCTCGCCGGAGTAGCACCGGCCAGAGTCAGCGTCGGCACTCCCATCCATAAGGCGTGTGCGGTGGTGGTAGCGCTATTATAGGGAAAGGCATCCAGGCAGATATCCACCTGATGATACAGGCTCAGATATTCCAGAGCGCCT
>CAIRBC010000161.1 GCA_903876685.1 uncultured Nitrosomonadales bacterium
AAATTCTATGGCACTACAGCGACACTTTTAAAGTACGTCAAAATATATAATCGTTAATATTCATATGGTTGAAAATTTCACCTGATTAAATTGGATTTGAAATAAACAGTATTACTGTTTTTGGTGTTAAAGTCCGGCTAAAAACCGGTTGGGAAGATTATGAATGGCGGTGGCAACTGGATTATCTGCGCCGTCGAGTCAGAAATTTCATCCAACCACTTTGGCTAGGTGGAGAACCGGTGCGTGGACGAACCATTTTGCTACATAGTGAACAAGGGTTGGGCGACACCTTACAATTTTGCCGCTATGCAAAACTGGTTAGCGCTCTGGGTGCTCGCGTTATATTGGAAGTGCCCCCATCTTTAAAAAAATTGCTGGGTACGCTGGATGGCGTTGCACAATTGCTCGCCGAAGGGGATGTGCTACCTGATTTTGACCTGCATTGCCCGTTGTTAAGCCTGCCCAAAGCATGCAATACCGTCATGGAAAATATCCCCGCCTCAGCTCGCTATATTGGTAGTGACCCCGCGAAGGTAGCGCAGTGGCGCACAAGGCTCGGCTCGCAAACCATGCCCCGAGCGGGTCTGGTCTGGAGTGGCAGTACCATTCATCAAAATGACCATAACCGAAGCATTTCATTAAAGGAATTCGTCAAATCGTTACCCGAGGGTCTACAGTACCTGAGTCTGCAAAAAGAAGTGCGCAAGGAGGATCAACAGGTACTGGACTCCCGCCCTGACATCATGTCTATGGGCGTCCAGTTACAGGACTATAGCGATACCGCTGCGCTGGTAGAACTAATGGATATCATTGTAACTGTGGATACCAGCATGGCACACCTGGCCGGCGCAATGGGCAAACCCGTTTCGATATTGTTACCGTACAATCCGGATTGGCGCTGGTTGCTAAACAGAAGTGACAGTCCCTGGTATCCCAGTGCAACACTCTACAGACAGGAAAAACCAGGGGATTGGGATAGCGTATTCGAAAAGCTTAGACTAGAACTGTCCAATGCAATTACTCGGCACCGGATCGTTCCCTCCGGAGCAAATCAGGATATTCTTGCTGAGGGGATTTTCCAGCAAGGTTTAGCTTTGCATAAACAAGGCAGGCTCGCTCAAGCACAAATCCAGTATGAACTCACGCTCAAGCTAAAGTCGAATCACTTTGATGCGCTGCACATGCTAGGAGTGATAGCCGCTCAGTCACAGCATTACCAACAGGCGGTTGAATGGCTAAGCCAGGCTATCGCCATCAACCCGCACCATGCTGCGGCGCATTGCAATCTGGGGGTGGCACGCAACGCGCTGAAACAATCAGGCGCGGCTATCGCCAGTTATGAACTGGCCATTGCCATCAAACCCGACTATGCCGAAGCCTATTTTAACCGTGGGATTGCACTCCAGGAAACCGGACAGTTGGAAGCGGCTCTCAAGAGTTATGACCAGGCTATCGCCCTCAGACCTGATCACGCTGAGGCCTATGGCAACCGTGGTGTCGTACTCAAGACTTTGAAACGAATAGATGCGGCTATCGACAACTTTGATCAAGCACTCTCGCTCCAACCGGACTATGCGGTCGCCTATTACAATAAGGGCAATGCGCTGCAAGAGCTGGGTCGTTTGAGTGACGCTGTGGCGCAATACGAACAGGCTGTTTTGCTCAGGCCGGACTACTTTGAAGCTTACACTAACCGTGCAAATGCGCTCAGGGCGCTAAATCAACTGGATGCCGCTGCCCTAAGTTATCAACAGGCTATCGCAATCAACCCGGGTTATGCAGAAGCACACTTCTGTCTAGCGCTCTGTCATTTAGTCTCAGGCAATTTTACCGAGGGCTGGCAGCTTTACGAATGGCGCTGGAAACAGAAAAAATGGGAAAATCACCAGCGCAGTTTCAGTCAACCACTTTGGCTAGGCAACGCGTCCCTTTCCGGTAAAGGTATTTTGCTCTACAGCGAGCAGGGCATGGGGGATACTTTACAATTTTGTCGCTATGTCAAACAAGTCAGTGCACTAGGCGCACGGGTCATTCTCGAAGTGCCTGCAGAACTCAAGACACTGTTGGAAAATCTGGAGGGTGTCACCGAGCTGATTACCACCGGCAACAAGGCCACTTTTTTTGATTATCACTGCCCGCTGTTGAGTCTACCCCTGGCTTTCAAGACTGAGCTTAAAAATATACCCGCGCCGGTTCGCTACCTCAACAGCCGTGCGGACAAGGTGGTTGAATGGCGCGCAAGACTCGGTGAAAAATCCGCACCGCGCATCGGCTTGGTCTGGAGTGGCAACGCGGCGCATAGCAACGACCATAACCGCAGCATTCCGCTAAAGGATTTTATCAAACTGCTGCCGAGCGGATATCAGTATGTCAGCCTGCAACAGGAGATGCGTAAAGAGGATCGGCAATTGCTGGCCACTCGCACCGACATATTACATTTTGGCGCTGAGCTGAAAGACTTCAGCGATTCCGCCGCCTTGTGCGAATTGATGGATCATATCGTCAGTGTAGACACCAGCATGGCACACCTGGCCGGCGCAATGGGCAAACCCGTCTCTATCCTGTTGCCTTTCAGTCCGGATTGGCGCTGGATGTTAAACAGTAGCGACAGCCCCTGGTATCCCAGTGCAACACTCTACAGGCAAGAAAAACCGGGAGATTGGCAGAGCGTATTCGAAAAGGTGAGACTGGCGTTGTCCGCTGCAATGACTCAACACAGAATCACTGCCTCGGGAGTTAATCAGGATATGCTTGCACAAGGGATCTTTCAGCAGGGGCTGAGTTTACATAAACAAGCCAAGCTCAACGAAGCACGACTCCAGTATCAACTCACCCTCAAACTAAAGCCGAATCACTTTGATGCACTGCATATGCTAGGGGTGATAGCCGCTCAGAATCAACATTACCAGCAGGCAGTCGAATGGCTAAGCCAGGCTATCGCCATCAACCCGCAACATGCTGTGACTCATTGCAATCTGGGCTATGCACGCAATGCGCTCAAACAATCAGACGCTGCGATAGCCAGTTACGAACTGGCCATTGCGCTCAAGCCAGCTTATGCGGATGCGCATTATAACCGTGGCATCGTACTTCAAGAATTGAAACGGCTAATTGAAGCGGTGCAGAGTTATGATCAGGCCATAGCCTATCAGCCTGATTATGCAGGAGCCTATTATAACCGTGGCATTGTGCTTGAGGAATTGAATCGTCCGGCTGAGGCGGTGCAGAGTTATCAACAAGCCATTTTGCTTAAACCTGATTACCCCTTTTTGCAGGGTATGTTATTGTCTGCAAAGATGTATATCTGTGATTGGCTAGAGGTGGAAAGCCAATTTTCGATACTCGCGCAAAAACTGGATCGTGGCGAAAAAGTCTTGCAACCTTTTCAGGTACTAAACGTCATCGACTCCCCTGCATTGCAGCGCAAGGCCGCAGAAATCAGGATTGCCATGAGCCCTGCTGCTGCAGAGCCCATGATAGAAAATACCCGGCAAGGAAAAATTAGAATCGGCTATTATTCCGCAGATTTTCATAACCATGCGACCGCGCATCTGATGGCACAGTTGTTCGAAGAGCATGATAAAGACTCGTTCGAGTGGATTGCATTTTCCTTCGGACCCGATGCAAAAGACCCGATGCGCAACAGGATAGCGGTTGCTTTCGATCAGTTTATCGATGTCAGAAATCAATCGGACAGGGAGGTGGTGGAGCTTTCCCGTAAACTGGGAATTGACATCGCGGTCGATTTGAAAGGCTTTACCCGGGACAATCGCACCGGAATATTTGCGTTACGCGCGGCTCCGCTACAGGTCAACTATCTGGGCTACCCGGGTACCATGGGCGCCTCGTACATGGATTATCTGATTGCTGACCACACCCTCATTCCTGAATATAACCAGTCGCATTATGCTGAAAAAATCGCCTACCTGCCACACAGTTATCAAGTGAATGATGCCAGGCGGGTCATCGCCGAAAAGATATTTAGTCGTACAGAATTGGAACTACCCGACAACGGCTTTGTGTTTTGTTGCTTTAATAACAGCTACAAAATCACCCCAAACATTTTTTCTGGTTGGATGCGCATACTCAAACAAGTGGACGGTAGCGTGCTGTGGTTATTTGAAAGCAATCCTGCTGCGGCAACAAATCTGCGTAAGCAGGCCGAAAACAGGGGCGTGTCCGGTGAGCGCTTGATATTTGCCAAACGAATGCCACAGTCTGAACATCTGGCCAGACATCGCGCCGCAGATTTGTTCCTCGACACACTGCCCTGCAATGCGCATACCACTGCCAGCGATGCCTTGTGGGCGGGATTGCCGGTATTGACCTGCATGGGTGAGTCCTTCGCCAGTCGGGTGGCGGGCAGCCTGCTCAACGCCATGAATTTGCCTGAACTGATTACACTGACAACCGCACAATTTGAAGCGCTGGCGATTACACTTGCGACGAATCCTGCACGCTTACAGCATATTAGGCATAAATTGCAGGAAAATCGGCTTACGGCTCCACTTTTCAATACCAGTTTGTTTGCGAGACATATCGAAAATGCCTACACGCAGATGCATCTGCGCTATCGTGCCGGTTTGCCGCCTGCGCACCTTCAAGTGATGCCGTTGCAGTCCGGGATAGGTGGAAATTTTCAACCACCTTATTAAATTGAATGCTGCAAGACGGAATGGCGGGTTGCAGGGTCATGGTCATCATGAGTCCGTGCTTTCAAGCCAGTGCCTCGATTATTTTAAGGGTATTGCAGGCCAATAATTGCATCTCCTGCTCATTAATCACATAGGGTGGCATGAAATAGACGGTATTGCCCATCGGCCGCAATAGCAATTCGTGTTGCAAGGCGAGTGCCGCACAGCGCCGCGAAAAATCGCGATGCGGGCTGTCTACTTCAAAGGCCCAGATCATGCCGGTATTGCGCCAGTTGCGCACTGCGGGATGTGCGCGCAAGTCCATAGAGTTCAGCAAAATGGCCTTGTCGCGGTTTGCTTCAACAACATTATCTTGCTCGAAAATATCCAGCGTTGCCAGTGCTGCGCGGCAAGCCAGCGGGTTCCCGGTATAGGAGTGTGAATGCAAGAAGCCGCGCGCCAATTCGTTGTCATAAAAAGCCTGGTAAATCGTCTCTAGTGTCATGACCACTGATAGCGGTAGGTAACCACCGGTAATGCCTTTGGAAAGACAGAGAAAATCCGGACTGATATTTGCCTGCTCACAGGCGAACAGCGTGCCGGTACGCCCCATGCCGACGGCGATTTCGTCGGCGATCAGATGTACGCCGTATTCTTCGCAAAGTGCTTTGGCACGCGTCAGATAGACAGGGTGATACATCGCCATGCCGGCAGCGCCCTGTACCAAGGGTTCGATAATAAACGCGGCGAGTTGTGCATGGTGTTGTTGCAGATGCAGTTCCAGGCTTTCGGCGCAGCGCAAGGCGTAGGCTTCGGCGCTTTCTCCTGGCGCTGCCTTGCGGCTATCCGGACTGGGTACGCAGGCCTGTTGTCGGAGCAAGGGCCCATACGCCTCACGGAATAGTGCGACATCGGTGACGGAAAGCGCGCCCAGCGTTTCACCGTGATAACTGTTTTGCAGGCTGAGGAATTGAGATTTTTCCGGGTGCCCCTGATTGCGCCAGTAATGTGCGCTCATTTTCAGGGAAATTTCCACTGCCGAGGCACCGTCCGAGCCATAAAAACAATGTCCCAGACCGGCCGGTGCCAGTGCCCGCAATCTTTCGGAAAGTTGCACCACCGGTTCATGGCTGAAGCCCGCCAGCATCACATGTTCTAGGGTCTCAAGCTGGTCTTGCAAGGCTGCATTGATGCGCGGATTGCAATGCCCGAACAGGTTGACCCACCAGGAGCTGACCGCATCCAGGTAACGTTTGCCATCGCAATCATATAGCCATACGCCTTTACCGCGTTTTATCGGAACCAGTGGAAAGTCGCTATAGTGCTTCATTTGCGAACAGGGATGCCAGACTGAGGACAGGCTGCGTAACAGCAGATCGGCATTAGAGGTAGCGGGCTTTAGCATGGGATAAATCATGGCGGTTTTTACACAAGGTTTGCATAGTAATATTTGACAGGCATGATAGCCAGTTCATTTTGCGCAATGTCGCTGAACAAATCTGCATCCAGAGTTCCAGCACAATGCGCTCCTGTTGCCATAGATTGTTCGCGCCCCACCAGCGTTTCAGGTTGTGGAATAAGGGTTCATCAGAAACAGATAGTGCTGGGCTGGGGCAAGTCCGTCGTACTAAATCTTGCTCGTGACCTGCAAGCTGAATTCCCCGGGCATCACGGATTTTCAGCGCAAAATCTCTGGCTGATGCTTCAATTTTTCCGTGAATACAACGACAAGCCAAAACTCCAACCATTGGTTAGAGTAATCAGCTGGGCTAAAAATATGGTCATTCTCAGCCGTTGCAAGGATGATCTGGAGCACGAGTTTTACCTTCGCGCCACAGCCCGCTTTGGTTGGACGAAAGCCGTGGTGCAACACCAGATTGACAATAAGAGTTACGAAAATATCAATCATTGTTCTATATTGGCCGATGTTCACGTTACGTGAACATTGTATATATTTGAACAAATCACTTGACCACATTGTTCAAAATGGAATAATGTTCACGTTACGTGAACATTTGCGTTAAATTGAACGATGAGTACACATTATAAAAATCAAAATGTCTTGCATTGTGCGTTAGAGGCTTTGCAAAAGACTACAGGCATTACCGGGCGGTTAACTCAGCCAGAGCCTCTTATTGCGCAAGACAAGTATGCAGATGCTAAAATCGAAATCACAGCAAATGGCCAACGCTATGAGTATATGGCAGAGATAAAGCGTGTTGACAGGTTCGCCCTTCTGGCGGAATTCAAGTGCCAAGCAGGTCTATACGCTGATCAGTTGCTACTGGTATCGCCGAAAATTTCAATTGAAATCGCCGAGAAATGTCGCGAACTAGATTTGCAATTCATTGATGCTGCGGGGAATGCCTATTTGTGTCAGAAAGATCTGTTTATTTTTGTTAATGGACAACGCCCCAACGAAGTAAAGGATTTTCAGCTGGAGAATCATGACGTAAAGCGCGCAGGTAATGCTAGCAATCTGCGGATGGCCTTTGTTTTGTTGTGTAAACCGGAGCTACTCAATGCACCCTATAGAAATATCAAGGATGTTGCGGGCATCGCGCTGGGTGCTGTTGGCTGGGTATTTTTTGATCTTGATGAAAGAGGCTTCACTTTGGGAGCAAAGCGCAAGGGTGGTCGGATACTGGTCGAAAGACAGAAATTGGTGCAGGAATGGGTAACAAATTACCCAATAAAGTTAAGGCCGAAATTGAATCCCAGAAAATTCCGCGCCCCAACAAATGACTGGTGGAAAACAGTGGGTATCACCCGGTATATGGCTCAGTGGGGTGGCGAGATTGCAGCTGAAAAATTGACCGGCCACCTGCGAGCCAATACGCAAACGATTTACTTTCATACAAATGAAGAAACGAAAGACATCACAAAGTTCGTGGTAGATAACAAATTGCGAGCAGACCCTCGTGGAGACATTGAAATTATAAATGCATTCTGGAATTTTGACGATGCAGAACCATTGCCCGAGACAGTTCCGCCATTGCTGGTCTACGCTGATTTGATTGCCACTTTGGAGCCCCGCAACCTGGAAACCGCAAAGCTGATTTATGATCAATACATCAAAGATACTCATACCAAGGTTTGATCGTCCGGTTGATCCAACTGCAATACTGGTGATAAAGGAAGTTCACAAAGCTGCAAAAGCGCTTGGTTTTCCGGTTTTACTTGTCGGAGCAACAGCAAGAATCATTCTTCTCGAAAATGTGTTTGGGCTCAACGCTGGCCGTGCCACGACCGATGTTGCCTTTGCCTTTGCACTCGATACCTAGGAACAGTTTGCAGCACTCAAAAACTATTTAATTGAAAACTCCAATTGTGAAAAATCCGGAATAATTGCTCAACGATTGTATATGAGGATAGCTGGATTTGAAACAGGCTATAAGGTTGACTTGATTCCGTTTGGTGGAATCGAGTTCAGAACCAATATAATTGCTTGGCCGCCTGATAAGATTTTTGTGATGAATGTGGCAGGTTATAGTGATGCGCTGGCAGCATCAGCCTGTGTCGAAATTTCGAAAGGCGTTATTATCAATATTGCTTCTTTGCCAGGGATAGCCATACTCAAAATATTTGCCTGGTCGGATAGAGGTCGTGCAGACCCTAAAGATGCCATTGATTTGACTTCTGTACTCAGAGGCTATTACGAAGCTGGGAATACAGATAGAATTTATGAGGATGCCGCAGATGTACTGGAACAGATCGGTTACGACATAGAACTTGCAGGTGCGTGGCTGCTCGGGAAAGATGCCGCTGAAATTGCAGCTCCCCAGACAGCTGCGGAGCTTATAATATTGTTGGAAAGCGAGAAGACGCGCCTGGTAGTAGACATGGCACGTGGCATGAAAGGTGTAGCGGATGCCATCGATTATGCGTCTGAATTATTGGATCAATTTATCAAAGGTTTTACTAATTGAGCCATTCCTGGTTTTGGGTTGATTCCGAGTTTCTGGGTCGATTGCCGATGTTATAGAACAACCGCAATTTAAGAGTTACCGTGCATTCCAAAATGCTTGCCTATAAGTCATCATGAAATTAACCCCGTCACTTATTTACAAGTAACGAGGATTTTCTCGTGGCAGAGACGAATATCATTTACCAATTTATCGCCAAACAAGGGATTGCCACGGTCGTCGATCTGGCAACTCTTGAGCTGTCCCGTCCGGCGTTGTATCGCGAACTTGCAGTGCTGCTCGATGAAGGACGCATCGTGCGGGTGCGCCATGGGGCGTATCAGGTAGCAGCCGCGGTGGATGCGAGTGATTCCTGGGTGCAGGTGATGCAGCGCTAGCATGAAGAAAAAGAACCCAATTTCAACCTCAATCCGGCAGCGTTTACGCTAAAAGAAGCAGAAATCGGGAAAAATTGATGTCTCATTTAACCCGGATTATTTAATCGTCTTAAGCTGTGAAATACTTATCAGGACATCGCCATTTATGCTGCCATCGTTACTTTCTCGTGAAATTCAGAACGGCCTGAAGCAATTTTTGAGGACGGGTTTCGAACCCTCTGATCCCCTCTTTGCCGAGGTGATGCAGCGCTTTACCGAAGATGAATCACGCTGGATGAAAGGCCCTTACCTTCAGGTAGGGCTGCCGTTTCGCACCGGCACAAAAGGCAAGACTTGCTTTGATAATTTCGCGACCGAACATCCAGGGCATGTTCATCAGGAATTGGCGTGGCAGCGACTGTCCAGCCAACGCGAGGCGGCCAGCACACGGGTGGCGACGGGGACAGGTAGCGGCAAGACGGAATGCTTTTTGTACCCTTTGCTCGACCACTGCGCCAGGGCATCCAAAGAAGGCGGCATCAAGGCCCTGGTAATCTATCCGATGAATGCGCTGGCCTGGGATCAGGCGCGGCGTTTTGCCCAGGTGATTGCTCAGACCCCTGCATTCAAGGGGCTGCGTGTAGGACTGTTTGTCGGAGGGCGCTCGGGCAAGGATGGGCGCGGGTTAATGGGGATGACAGTCACCAGCGTGATAACCGATCGCGAGACACTGCGTAAAGACCCGCCCGACATCTTGCTGACCAACTACAAGATGCTCGATTACCTGTTGATTCGCCCGAAGGATCGGCTGCTCTGGGCGAAGAACACACCCGAGACGCTACGCTATGTGGTGGTGGATGAGCTGCATACTTTTGACGGTGCGCAAGGGACGGATTTGGCGTTGCTGTTGCGACGTCTGCGGGCGCGTTTGCACACACCGACAGGACATTTGATTTGTGCCGGAACCTCTGCCACCCTGGGCGGGAATACAGAAACGGCACCTTTGCGAGAATATGCGCGACAAATTTTTGACGTGGGATTTCCACCTACTCGGTAGTGACGGAAAATCGCTTGACCGAGGCTGAGTTTCTGGGAGATAGCACGATCGAGTATGTGCTTTATCCCCGAACTGATTTTGCTACGGTTTTGGACGCAGATCAGCACCCATCGCAACAAGCGGCTGTGGCTGCATGGTTTGCCTTGTTTTTCCACGGGGAGGCAATCCCTCTCCCTAACCCTCCCCCGAAAGCGTGGGAGGGAACTAACGAATCGCTTCGCGTCTTTGACGATAACCCTCTCCCTGACACTCCCCCGCAAGCGGGCCCGCTTGCGGGAGAGACCCCTGTCGCAAAGTCCCCGACCGAATTGTGCCCTATGAACCTTGCCGTAGGGTGCGCTTGCGCACCATTTTGGAGTAAGCGCACCAAGCCAAACCGCTCCCTCCCCCGAAGGGGGAGGGCTGGGGAGAGGGCGAAGGTTAATGGCTAGGGTCG
>CAIRBC010000162.1 GCA_903876685.1 uncultured Nitrosomonadales bacterium
AACGAAAAGATGTTGCCCAACAAATGTACTTTCAAGGTAGTCTGAATTTTGAATCATTGCTCCAGATAATCTACCAGAATGCCGCTGGTAAGGCGCAAGCGCTGGCTAAGAAATTGTGCAATTTTTAGCAGTAATTTGGCACAGAGCGCGGGCTTTTCGTGCATCAGCAAGGTGAAATTTTCCTGGGTCATTACCGCCAGAATCGAGGGCGCTACCACGATTGCCGTTGCTGAGCGGGGTTCTCCGTCCACAATAGTCATTTCTCCCAGGCTGCGTCCGGGTAACACGGTGGAAATGGTCTTGTCCTTATGCCGGTTATCTTCCTTGTGAATTTCCAGTTTACCTTCCAGCACAATACACATGAAATCGCCTTTATCCCCTTCGTGAAATAGCACTGACCCGGGTTGAGCGCGATAAAGTTGTATATAGCCAGCCAGGGTTTCGATTTGCGGCCAGTCAAAGCCCTTGAACATCTGGGAGTTTCCCAGCATATCCGTTATTCGTTCAGAGAACAGGATGCTGGAATGAAAGTGATGCGGCACCGGAGTGGGTACGTTGTGGCGGCGATTCGGCGTAGTGCCCTTGCTGGATTCACGTCGCTCCGGAAATTCGGCATACAGCGCGCCGTTCTCCAGTAGTTCGAGAGTGGGTAGGTATGCAGTTGCGGAATTCTGCGTCATCCTGTGGACCCCTTCGAATGGGCGGGGTGGTCTAGCCACCCCGCAAAGGAAATATCAGGTGTTTTGTACGACTATCTTCGGAAATACCGCGTTGTGGTTCTGTGCCATTTCAGCGATCTTGACCGCGATACGCCGTGCAATCTGTTTATAGGTTTTCGCAACTTTGCCATCCGGATCAGCGACCACGGTAGGCGTGCCGGAATCGGTCTGCTCGCGAATGTGGATGTCAAGCGGCAGGTTACCGAGCAATTCAGTATTGTAATCTGCACACATCTTGCCGCCTCCACCAGAGCCGAAAATATGTTCCTCGTGCCCGCATTGAGAACAGATATGCGTGCTCATGTTTTCAACGATACCGACGATTTTGACGCCAACTTTTTCGAACATCTTCAATCCCTTGCGCGCATCCAAAAGCGCAATGTCCTGAGGCGTGGTAACGATCACTGCACCCGTCACCGGCACTTGCTGCGCCAGCGAAAGCTGAATGTCGCCAGTGCCGGGTGGCAGATCCACGATCAAATAATCCAGATTATCCCAGCGCGTCTGGCGCAACAATTGATCGAGCGCCTGGGTGACCATCGGGCCGCGCCAGATCATCGGTGTATCGCTAGTGCCGATCAAAAAACCAATCGACATCGCCTGCAAGCCATGATTGGTCATGGGTTTCATGAAATTGGCACCATCGGTTTCAGGTTGGCCGTCAATTCCCAGCATGGTCGGTTGCGAAGGACCATAAATATCTGCATCCAGCATACCGACCCGCGCCCCCTCAGCAGCCAGTGCCAGCGCGATATTGACTGCGGTGGTTGATTTTCCCACGCCGCCCTTGCCACTGGCGACCGCGATGATATTTTTCACGCCATCTACCAGTTTCACGCCTTGCTGCACCGCATGCGGCACCACTTTGCTGCTGACATTAACGCTAATTTTCCCTGCACCCGGCAACGCACTCTTGAGATGCGTTTCTATCAGGCTGCTTAGTTCCTTCCAAACGCTTTGTGCAGGATAGCCCAGCAAAATATCTAGCGACAGATCGTTGCCGCTGATGACAATATTTTTCAAAGATTTTCCATTTGCAAAATCTTTTTTGGTATTCGGGTCGATTAAATTCTTTAAAGCAGCTTGCACATCGGCTTCATTAAAACTCATTATTCACTCCTGGAATCAATTATTCGGGTTAATTTGGAAATTTTCAGATATTCAGGCATGGCCGCAGCCACCACCGCAACCGCCAGTCAATTCCTGTTCGCAGTCAGCTTCGCGCCTTTGTCCAGCAGCAGCCAGTCGATCCAGATATTGCAGCCACCATTCAACCTGATTCTGGCCTAGCGCATACAGATATTCCCAGGTGTAAAGCCCGGAATCATGGCCATCGTCGAAAACGATTTTCAAGGCATAGCTGCCGACTGGCAGAACTTCGACCACACCGACATTTTTCTTGCCGGTCTGCAAGGTTTCCTGACCGGTACCATGTCCTCTGACCTCAGCCGAAGGAGAATAAACACGCAGATATTCATAAGGTAGACGATAGCAGGCCTCGTCATCAAAGGTGATTTCCAGCAGATGGGACTGTTGATGCAATTTAATTTCTGTAGGGTGTTCTGACATGATTTCTGATTCGCTCCCTGGCTAAGCAGCTTTCTTGCTGCGTGTCATAAAATTTTGCATGATTACCATGCGTGAGGTGATATACCTGTAGCTAAGGCGACGATTAAAACCGCCACGCATGCTCACTATACGCAACTAGCCTTATTGCATCAAGAAAAAATATTGATATTAATCAGAGCTCAAGACCGTACTAAGAACAGGGTTAATCAAGATGGACAGGCACTCTGGCATACGCGCTGCAGAACTTCTGCCCGGCTGCGCAGCTTTTTGTATCTATACACAGATTTTAAAGGAATCGTCGTAGGATTTATCATGGGTCTCTGACAATAGCCTTTGAGCTACTTTTTCGGCAAGCCGGGTAATATCCATCAATTCTTCGAGAGTTTCTCGCCTCTCCCATTCAGGGCTTTCGTCGATAAGCATCCTATACTCTCCTAATAAAATGCCTGTCAGAATGACAGACAGAATTGTTAAACTAGCCGAGAAATATTAATTTTGCCTTCAACCAGCCTGATTCTGCGCAGGTTGTGCTGCGAAGTCAAGATGCAATGTACTAGCGATTTAAAAAGGGTTTCAGCGCGTCCGGTGTTAAAATCGCGCATTAGATTTTTTTGACTGGGTTTTACATGCTTTCCACCGCTAATATCACCATGCAATTCGGCGCTAAGCCTTTGTTTGAAAATGTTTCCGTTAAATTCGGCGACGCTAACCGTTACGGCCTGATCGGCGCAAATGGCTGTGGCAAGACCACTTTCATGAAAATTTTGGGTGGCGATCTGGAGCCTACTTCAGGTAATGTCATGCTGGACAAGGATGAAAGATTAGGTAAATTGCGCCAGGATCAGTTTGCCTTTGAAGATATGCGAGTGCTGGATGTCGTGATGATGGGGCATGTTGAGATGTGGAACGCGATGGCAGAACGGGATGCCATTTACGCCAACCCTGATGCCAGCGAAGAAGATTATATGCGTGCGGCCGATCTCGAGGCGGAATTTGCCGAATACGATGGTTACACGGCCGAACCGCGTGCCGGCGAATTGTTACTGGGTGTAGGCATCGCAATTGAGCTACATCACGGCTTGATGCGCGAAGTTGCGCCCGGTTTCAAGTTGCGTGTGTTACTTGCACAGGCGTTGTTTTCCAATCCGGACATCCTGTTGCTCGATGAACCGACCAATAACCTCGACATTAACACCATACGCTGGCTGGAAAATATTCTTAACGCCCGTAATTGCACGATGGTGATCATTTCGCATGACCGGCATTTCCTGAATAGCGTATGTACGCATATGGCCGATCTGGACTATGGCAAAATAACCACCTATCCGGGCAATTATGATGAATATATGCTGGCAGCAACTCAGGCGCGTCAGCAACAGGCGGCAGACAATTCCAAAGCCAAGGAGAAAGTGGCAGAACTGCGAGCTTTCGTGGCACGTTTCTCGGCAAATGCTTCCAAGGCCAAACAGGCCACTTCACGAGCACGGCAGATAGACAAAATCAAAATAGAGGACATCAAGCCATCGAGTCGCCAGTATCCGTTTATCCGTTTTGAATATGACGAGCGCGAAAAACTGCATCGCACGGCGGTGGAAGTGCAACAGGTATCCAAGGGTTTCGATCGGGTGCTGTTCTCCAAGGTGAATTTCCGCATCGATGCGGGTGAGAGAATTGCCATCATCGGACCAAACGGCATCGGCAAGACCACCTTGCTGCGCTGCCTGGCCGCTGCTTTAGAGCCTGATTCAGGCACTATCAAGTGGACAGACAAGGCTAAAATTGGCTATTACGCGCAGGATCATACGGCCGATTTTGCCAAGGACGAAAGCATGACTGACTGGATGGCCTATTGGCGCGGTCCACATGACGACGACCAGACCGTGCGCGCCACGCTGGGACGCCTGCTTTTTTCTGGCGATGAAGCCAAGAAACGCGTGCAGGTATTATCCGGTGGCGAAAAGGGGCGTATGTTGTTCGGCAAATTGATGCTGCAAAAGAACAACGTGCTGCTGATGGACGAACCGACCAACCATATGGACATGGAATCCATCGAGTCACTCAATACGGCGCTGCTGGAATACAAGGGGACACTGATATTTGTCAGCCATGACCGTGAGTTTGTTTCATCGCTGGCGACGCGAATTTTCGAGATTTCTGCCAGAGGCGTGAACGACTATCACGGCAATTACGAAGAATATCTGCGTGATCAGGGCATGGCGCTATAATTGCCGGTGGGTTATGGTGAAATCAAGGGTGTAACATAAAGTTCAACGTGAAACATGCGTAGCTATTCGTTCGCTCCCTCGCCCGCATGCGGGAGAGACCCCTGTCGCAAATTCCCCGACCGAATTGTGCCCTATGAACCTTGCCGTAGGGTGCGCTTGCGCACCATTTTGGAGTAAGCGCACCAAGCCAAACCGCTAAGGGGGAGGGCTGGGGAGAGGGCGAAGGTTAATGGCTAGGGTCGATGAAATTGGTGCGCAAGCGCACCCTACGAAATGGAGGTTCATGGGTAGGGATGGGGAGATAACCAGCCACTTGGTTGCTGTCTTTTAGCAACCTAGTGGAGTGGCTAGTGGGTTCATCAGGGAAACGGACATGGCGGTTTCATTACAAGGGGTGGCATCATTGCCATGTCCGTTGTGTTGGAAGTAGGGACTGACTATTTCAGGAAAGCCTTTAAAAGATCATCGGGAAGTTTATGATCACGCACGAGCGATTGAGCTTGTGTACCAATTCCTTCAACTTGAAAAAATTACCTCTATTGAAATTTTTAACCTGCATCGCGCCATATTAACGGATTATGTGCAGGACATTTATTGCCCGGTTGGGGCATGGAAAAATGAGTCCCATTATACTTCTTATGTTGCAAAAAACGGGAAGCAAGTCATTCAAGAATACCCGTCCAATTTGCTCACTGAAAAGTTAATGACACAATGGACTGATCAATTAACCTATATTCCTCTGAACAGAAGAATAGCGGTAGAATCGCCAAATCGGACGCGCATAACCTGCTTGAGCGCTTGCAAAAATACGAGGACTCGGTGTTGCTCTTCGCTAAAGACCCGCTTGTGCCATTCACCAACAATCGCGGAGAGCGGGATCTGCGAATGAGCAAAGTCAAACAGAAAGTGTCAGGCTGCTTCCGTTCCGTGGAATATGCCCACGCCTATTGCCGCATCACCAGTTACCTGCAAACCATGGCCTACAAGGGTGCTAACCCCATGATCGCCATTCAAATGGCACTGGCAGGGGAGATAGGGGGCGAATAGTTACTTATTATCCATATCATCATACTACCCTAATGGGGGAGATAAGAAATCGAAACAAGTGACAATTAATTGAAGTTAATGCTATTGATTGAAGCGACACACACTGAATATTTGCCACAGCAGTTCTTGTCATCAAAACTTAACTCAACCCAAGTATCATAAGTTTTTATGCTCGCTTATTGCAAATATATGGCACCCGATCGATCACAAGCCGCTAAAAAATTGCATGATATCCTTGCAAATAAGCAGTTGACGGTGCTTTTTCAACCCATCATTGATCTGCAAAAAATCCAGATCAAGGGGTATGAGGGATTGATACGCGGCCCATCTAATGATTTGCTGCATTCTCCGGTCATGCTTTCCCGCCTGGCGAAAAAGTCTAACCATTTACTTGAACTGGAAAATCTGAGCAATCAACTGACGATAAACAGCTTCGTCGATCAGAAATTGCAGGGCAACTTGTTTCTCAGGTTGAATGCACAGGTATTTATGCAACATAAATTCAAGGAAGTCCAGATTGTTCAGGCTATCGAAAAGAGTGGTATCGATCCGATCAAGGTGGTGATTACTTTGTGTACCCATGAAAATGACGACTTTGACAATCCAGGATTTGTGCAGAAAATAGTTTCGCGCTATGTCGATCTGGGTTTTAAAGTTTGCGTGGAAGATGCAGGTGAGAGCTTATCCAGCCTTGAATCTTTGCCTCACCCTTATTCGTTGACCCTGAAAATCAATCCGCATCTGATTCAGGATGTAGATAAGGATCCGCTCAAGGTTCAGCTATTAAGTTCCTTGCTGGGGCGTGCAACTCCTTCGGGTCTGACCATGCTGGCCGAAGGGATAACCTCCCGCAGCGAGTTACTGCTGGCAAAGGAGTTGGGTATTACACTCGCACAGGGAAGTTTCATTGCCAGAGCAGACAAAAACCCACTTAGAACGATCCCCAGGGAAATAACGCAAATACTGACGTCTGAGGATAAAAATATAACTCATAAACAAAATAGTATCGATAGCATCATGGAAAAGGTCCCTACCTTCAGTCTGGACAGGAACAATGATGATGTCTTCCAGATGTTCGAAAAGAACCCGCAGTTGATTCTGGCGGCGGTTACTAACCATCAGACACCGGTCGGACTGATCAACCGCAGTGTTTTTATAAACCGTTTTGCCCGCCCCTATCAGCGCGAATTGTATGGAAAGAAATCCTGCACCACCTTTATGGATCCGGATCCGCTGATTGTGGACAGGAATATTTCCATTCAGGAATTGAGCCGATTATTGGCGGAAAATCAGCGCCATGTGTCACTGGGTTTCATTTTTACCGAAAAAGGCTGTTATCTGGGCGTAGGCACCAGCCAGAGTCTGATACAGGAAATAACCGATATGCAAATCCGCTCCGCAAGATTTGCTAATCCGCTGACCGGTTTACCAGGCAATGTCGCTATCGAGGAACATATCGATACCTTGCTGGAAAATCACGAAGCTTTTTGCGTTTGTTACTTTGACCTGGACAATTTCAAGCCCTTCAATGATGTGTATGGCTTCAGCATGGGCGATGCCATGATCCAGATGACCGCCAAAGTGATCCTTAAGCAAGCCGATCCACAGCAGGACTTCGTCGGACATATAGGCGGAGATGATTTCATCGTGTTGTTCCGCAGTCCGGACTGGGAAAGCCGTTGTCAGGCCATGCTGAAAGAATTTGCTTCGAGCGTTCAGTCCTTTTTCAACGCCAGCGACCTTGAGCGTGGCGGATACATTATTGAAAACCGGCGTGGAGAGAAGGAATTTTTTCAGCTGAGTTCACTTTCTGTGGGCGCTGTACCTATCAAAGCCAAGATGTTTGATTCACATCGCGACATCGCGGTAGTCGCAACAGAATCCAAGAAAATGGCCAAGAAAATTCATGGTAACAGCCTGTATATCAACCAGCGAGAATACAGGGTGCGCTAATTCATATGTCGCTCAATGCCAGCAAAATGCAAATGAATGCGCTTTCCATGCAAAGCCATGAACTGGAAATATCCGGCGGATCATGGAAAGGCACCGCAGCACTTTACCAGCGCTTAGGCATGGTTGAAACCTGCGACCGATCCTTTAATCGAGCTGAAGTGCTTATTCATCCCGATGAATTTGCCGCGATACCGGATATTAACACGCTCAAACAGACCGAACATGAACTACTCATCGCAGCCGCCGTGTTTGAGGCTGAGGAAGGGATGACGGTAACCGATATTCATGGGACGATTCTCCGTGTCAACAAGGCGTTCACTAAAATCACCGGTTACACTGCCGAAGAAATCATTGGCAAAAATCCAAAGTTGCTCAAATCGACTCGGCAGGATACCAATTTTTACAAGGCCATGTGGCAAGAAATTAATCACTCCGGCTCATGGAAAGGTGAGCTATGGAATCGTCGCAAGAATGGTGAAATCTATCCGGAGCATCTGAGCATCTCGGCGGTCAAGAATGCTGAAGGCAAGGTCATCAATTACGTGGGCATCTTCATTGATCTTTCGGAATCCAAGGCGACTATCGCCCAGCTGCGAAGTCTGGAGTTTTTTGATCCGCTGACCGGTTTGCCTAACCGCCGTTTGATGCTGGATCGCCTGTGCCAGACTATGGCTTCGAGTGCGCGTAATGGCAATGAAAATGCGTTGTTGTTCATAGACCTGGATAATTTCAACATTCTCAACGGCACACTGGGTCATGACATCGGAGATGCGTTATTACAACAGGCGGCACAGCGACTCAGAGCCTGTGTGCGTCTCAGTGATACGGTAGCCAGACTGGGCAGCGATGAATTTGTGGTGATACTGGCAGACCTGAATGAATATGTGATGGGCGCTGCCTATCAGGTGGAAACTATTTCCAGAAAAATTCTGGAGGCTTTTAACAGACCCTACCCGATAGCTGAACAAGAATGTTACTGCACCGGCAGTATCGGCATTACCCTGTTCAAGGGTGCGGATCATAATCCAGAGGAATTGATGAAACAGGCTGATATCGCCATGCATCAGGCCAAGAAGGATGGCCGCAATTCGGCAAGGTTTTTTGATTCGATGATGCAAAACACGATTAACAGCCGCGCAATCATCGAAAGAGAATTGCGCAATGCCCTTGAGTGCGATCAATTTCAGCTCTATTATCAGTTACAGGTCGATGCATCGCGCAAGCCATTGGGCGCTGAGGCTTTAATCCGCTGGCTGCACCCTGAGCGCGGTATGATTCCACCTGATGAATTCATCCTGATCGCAGAAGAAACGGGAGTCATTATCGCTATCGGTCAGTGGGTGCTTGAGACCGCCTGCGCTCAACTTAAAGCATGGCAGAGTTTAGAAGCCACCCGGAATCTGGTACTGGCGATAAACGTGAGTGCCAGACAATTCCGTCAAGCCGATTTTGAGGCTAAGGTTCAGCAGGCTATACAACGCCATGGGATCAACCCGAAGTTGCTCAAGCTGGAATTGACAGAAAGTCTGTTTCTGGAAAATATCGAAGCAGCGGCAAACACCATGAATAAATTGAAGCAACTGGGCGTGCAGTTTTCACTAGACGACTTTGGCACAGGCTATTCTTCCTTGCAATATCTCAAACGCTTGCCCTTTGACCAACTCAAGATAGACCGGTCTTTCGTACAGGATATTGCGTGTGGCAGCGATGATATGGCGATCGTCAGCACCATCATCGCCATGGCACAAACCATGAATCTGCAGGTCATTGCTGAAGGCGTAGAGACTGAGCTACAGCGAAAATTTCTTCACAAAAAGGGCTGCAACCGCTATCAGGGTTATTTGTTCAGCAAGCCAGTACCGATTGATCAGTTTGATGATTTATTCAGAGCTAAAAGATCATGGTGGCGAAGATACAGCAGTTGACACAGGCAAAAGAAATTTTGCAGTTACACTCTACTTGCTCAAAGAGGGTGCTGCTTACAGGCAGCCACAGTCTCAGGGAGTACCGTCAGCCCTGGGGTTTCAGCCTGCATCACCGACGGGTCATTTCCCCGTTGCAGGGGGCGGCACCAGTCAGATTGTCACCTCGGGTGATGCGCCGTTCGATGTACTGTCGGTGCGCCGGGATTTCCCATCTTGAAGGAGTGGGTGAACGGTCGTCCGTTGGCATGGCTGGATAAGGCCGCGACCACGCAGAAGCCACCATCGGTCATTGATCGATAGACGTAATTTTATCAGCACGAAAACTCCAATATTCACCGAGCAGCCCATGAACTTGCCGCCCGCGCCACCGATGCCTATGAAGGTGCACGCGACAAGATTGCCAAGTTTTTCAATGCCAGTTCCAGCAGCGAGATTGTTTTCGTGCGCGGTACCAAGCCATCAATCTGGTCGCGAAGAGTTGCGGTAAGAAGTACATCGGCGAAGGTGATGAGATTCTCATCACCCATCTGAAACATCATGCCAACATTATGCCCTGGCAGCAACTCTGTGCCGAAACGGGTGCAAAGTTGCGCGTGGCACCGGTGGATGAAGACGGTCAACCTATCCTGCGTCGTTATGGTTTGCAAACAACGGTGCGTCCTTCACTGACGCTTTACAACACTCGTGAGGAGATTGACCGTGTCCCTCCGGTAAGCATGCATGAAATCAGATAACTTTATTGCTAACCTTAGCTCCCAATTCAACCCGATTAGG
>CAIRBC010000163.1 GCA_903876685.1 uncultured Nitrosomonadales bacterium
AGCGCTTACTCCAAAATGGTGCGCAAGCGCACCCTACGGCAAGGTTCATAGGGCACAATTCGGTCGGGGAATTTGCGACAGGGGTCTCTCTCACAAGTGGCAGAGGGGATAAGTCGGTTTTATTTTATTCAATACTAATCAGTATGTTATGCGAATAACAAATTTACCGTAATTGTCAGGAAATCGTATTGCTGCACTCGAAGGACGATTGTGGCAAAATCGCCAAATTTCCAGTCTGGAAAATCAATGGAGAATATTTAATGGATGCAGAACAATTACGCGCACAGCAAGCGCCTCTCAAATTGCAATACAAATCTGACCCCGATTCCGCTAAATGGGTGTTAAAGGCAGAGGGATCATTGCATCAATCCCGTATCAGTTGTCAGATTGAAACGGGTGCATCCAAACCTGAAGCTGGCTTGCACCCTGCCGCTGGCGGCGATGGCAGCCTGGCCTGCTCAGGCGATATGTTGCTCGAATCACTAGCTGCCTGTGCCGGCGTCACTTTGACAGCGGTTGCCACTGCGTTGGGAATCACCTTGAATAAAGGAACGGTGCATGTAGAAGGGGATTTGGATTTTCGTGGAACCCTGGGTGTCAACAAGGAAGCCCCCATCGGCTTTTCCGCTATCCGCTTGAGCTTTGACATCGACAGCAATGCCACACCCGAACAATTAGCCAGCTTGCTCAAGCTCACGGAACGCTATTGTGTCATCTATCAGACCTTGTGCAATCCGCCGAAAATTTCTGTGCAAAGCTAAGGCTTGATTAGTGGCCGCTTTCCTGTACCGCGACCGGTCAAAAAAAACAGCCAAAAGGATTAATTCCT
This sequence comes from uncultured Nitrosomonadales bacterium, assembly GCA_903876685.1. Classification (GTDB taxonomy): domain Bacteria; phylum Pseudomonadota; class Gammaproteobacteria; order Burkholderiales; family Gallionellaceae; genus Gallionella. The sequence goes on from CAIRBC010000163.1 coordinate 830, forward strand.
CTGGCTGTTTAAAGCCATTGCTGGCAGGGAGTGCTTCAGGCCGTTGTCTTGACTGAGATGTCGACCAGATTCTTCAATAAACTACGGGTGTTTTCCACCTGTTTTTCATAACTGCCGAGCAGGCTTTCCTGAAATTTAAATAGGTCAACATCCTTTGATACCGAGTTCAACCAGCTATTGAATTGATCCAGTACTTTCTGAGCCGCCGGTATTTCAGACACGACTGGCAGTGTAGCAATCGACGCGGCAACCTTTTCTGTCGCATCGATGAGTTGAGCATGCAACTCTTTTTGCGCACTGACCACATTGCCGATTACTTGCTTTTGCGTATTAACAACAACATCAAAATATTCGATTGGCGATTTCATGGTGTTTCCTTTCGTAAAAGATAAAGTAGCTGGTTAACTGAATTTTGTAACGCAGGCGAATTGTATTACTAATGAAATACTATTGCAAGCGGAATATTCTTGATCACTCGATTTTGTTGGCAGCAAACTCCAGACATCCTAACGGGCATGGCACACTACCGCCCCATATGAAGAAACACGCCATGCCCGTTCCCCTGAGAAACCCGCTAGCCACTCCACCAGCTTGCCAAAAGACAGCAACCAAGTGGCTGGTTATCTCCCATCTCTACCCATGAACCTCCATTTCGTAGGGTGCGCTTGCGCAGCAATTTCATCGACCCTAGCCATTAACCTTCGCCCTCTCCCCAGCCCTCCCCCTTCGGGGGAGGGAGCGGTTTGGCTTGGTGCGCTTACTCCAAAATGGTGCGCAAGCGCACCCTACGGCAAGGTTCATAGGGCACAATTC
>CAIRBC010000164.1 GCA_903876685.1 uncultured Nitrosomonadales bacterium
AGATTGCGCAAGAACTGACTCAGGTGATACGTGCGACCGATATACTGGCTCGCTATGGCGGAGAGGAATTCGTTGTGCAAATGCAGGATACAGACCTCAAGGCAGGCTTACAGTTGGGCGAGAGAATTCGTTGTGCTATCGAACAAATGCCTTTATTGATCAATGATGACTCAATCGCCCTTACTGTCAGTATCGGCATCGCACAGATGCGTGCAGATGAAAACCAGCTACAGGTTCTGACTCGCGCCGATACCGCACTCTACCAGGCTAAACGGGAAGGTCGCAACCGGGTGGTGCTGGCAGAATAATCCAAGGTTATAGGGAACAGACCCGAATGGCATTTACTTAAGCTTTTTTGGATGACCATATTTTCTCATTTGCTCTCTTGCTTCCTGCCTCGGTTTTGTCAACAATGGGTTCGGACATCATTGTAAATTCTGCCATGAGCAGACGAATCAGATTGTAAGTCAGCAGATAAGCCCACATTTCTTTTTCGCACATCTCCGGTGTTTTGCAGCTCAAAGATTCTCATAGACAGCTTGGCCGTTCAGCAACTTCAAGAGCTCGGCTTTCAACTCCAAGGGGGCATTTTCGCATCCCTATCGGCAACATTGAGATGCCTAAGCTCGGTTTTGGTATAGCCCAGCATTCAACAAAATGAATCGTTGGCCTCAAGCAAATTGCCTTGTTCATCCAGAATGTGAATACCCTCAAGGGCATTATCCATCAACACTTGATTGCGCTGAATCCAGGCGGCAGCCTGCACCGCATTGCGCGCCAGCGTGAAAAACCAGAGCAATATCAGGAGCGTAAAAATCCCGGAAATTGTCGCAACGCCGAGTACGCTCCACTGTGTCCACCACGGCTTATGTCTGTCCAGCAAAATAAACCTATATTCCTCTGTTGGAATTTTTTATTATTTTGCTATTGATTGAAGCGATAAAAGTATACCTCTTGGCGTGAAGAACCGCATAAAGTCGTATGCGTTAATAGCGCTAAGACTATTTAATGAGGAAGAATAGTCGCGAACCCGTCCTCTACTCTACCTCTTGATTTCGTTAAGAATTGCTTATATTTATAGCAATCATAATACTAGGGGCAACTCCATTGTTTGCAATTACAAGTGCCACCACAGGCACTCCCTTTGCAGTTTGCTACCAACAACTGTTCAAGGTAATGTTGTCCATTCGTATCAACTGTCGTAGGTGGCGCTACTGAATTGGGATCTGAGAAGGTGCAGACACCCTGTACATAAGGTTCTGCTACCCCCCATGACTCAGTATATACGCCAGACACATTGACGGGTCTTCTGCCAGCAAGATAACCACCACACAGACTCCAGGTACATTTAAAACCTGCATATTCTGCAATTTAACGTGAAACTCGCGCAGCGATCGTCTTCTCCCTCGCCCGCTTGCGGGAGAGGGATGGGGAGAGGGAAACGGGCATGATGGGTTTCATCATCAGGGGTGGCAATTTGCCATGCCCGTTAGATGCACATCTGAGTCATCCGACCACAGGGGACAGTGTAATCAAACGCATACGTCAACTTACAGTTTAACGTGAAACACGCGTAGCGACTTACTCCCGGCTACGCCCCCCTCGCTGCGCTCTCCCCGCTTGCGGGAGTGGGATGGGGTGAGGGAAACGGACATGGCGGTTTCATTACAAGGGGTGGCATCATTGCCATGTCCGTTAGAAGCAGAAATGATAATAGTATTAGAATGTTAGCAAACTGGTCTTCTTAATCATGACGTACCCTATATTTCCTTTAAGTTTACAGGTTTGCACAGTCACTGTTTAAAAATAAATTTCAAGTCGTCAATTACAAAAAATACCTGACTTAATATTACCCTGAATGGTAGGTTTAATGGTAGGTATAAAAACAAAACGCCACAAAAGTGGCGTATTTGCTAGATTTTTTGGCGGAAGCGGTGAGATTCGAACTCACGAAGGACTCTCATCCTCGCTAGTTTTCAAGACTAGTGCCTTCAACCACTCGGCCACACTTCCAGATAGAAACTACAAAAAAATATACTAGTGCGAATCATCACGACGGCAACTTTCAAGTAAAGTAATCGGTGACGTTGACTAAGCTGCGCATTCTAAACCAAGGAGCGCAAAATTTCCAGTAACGGCTAAAAAATATCACGGTAAATTTGTTCTCATCCGGCTACGCCCCCCTTGCTACGCTCTCCCCGCTTGCGGGAGAGGGGCGGGAGAGGGAGCGAACTTTAACCCCTAATTTTTTCATGTTTTATTCCCTCTCCCTAACCCTCTCCCACAAGTG
>CAIRBC010000165.1 GCA_903876685.1 uncultured Nitrosomonadales bacterium
ACGACGGACCATAAAACGCCTTTGCCTGGCCGCTAGGTTGTTCTTGCGGCGGCGGCTGTTTATAAAACGAGGAAGATGAGGGGGCGTATTTTTCGGATTTAACACTGGACAAATAGTGCTTTTGATAGTGCGCCTCTTCGGCTTCCGTTTTATTCTCAACCACCAAAGCAGAATACGGTTTTTTTGCCATCTGCAGGGTTTTCAAATAGGCAAAAGCATCCCGGCAGGCCGCTTCATTGCTGAAGTTTAAAGGGCCCTGCTCAAATAGCTCATGCTTTAAGGCCGCCTCGGCCGATAAGCGTTCATCAGGGCCGTTGGCTAATAAACCAACCAGCAAAGCATACAACGGTTGCGCACCGGGGACGGTAAGGTGTTTGACTTTTTCCAATCCCGCTCGAACCGCAACCGAAAGGCCATTACGCACAATCGCAAATACACTCATGCCTTCTGTGATGTCTTCGCCTAATACGAGATTTAACAGACTAAGGCCTACCGCATAAACATCAGATTTCAGTCCGTCAAAGCCTTTTTGCTCCGAACCCGGGGCGGCCAGTTGCAACTCGTTGACATACTGCAAACGCTCGGGGGAATAATAGCGCACGTCACCGTTACCGCCTTTCACGCGCTCATCGGATTTCACCCTGGCGGCACAACCAAAATCAATGATGGAAACCTCGCCCTGCTGGTTGATGACCAGATTGGCTGGTTTGATGTCTAAATGGCACACGCCTGCGTGGTGCATCACGGCCAAGCCAGCCAACCAGCTTTTAGCCGTGTGCAGCAAGATTTTCATCCACAAACTGGGTTCCTGTGTTTTCAACTCCAGTAAATAACGCTGCAACACTTCGCCATTGCCAAATCCGGCCAAAGGCAGAAATTGATAAATCACTGGCTCGTCATTACTGCCCGTGGTCTGCACCGAGGCGATCAAAGGCAAAATGTTTGCTTTGCCATTTAACGATTGCTGCAATTCCGCTTCCGATGTCGAGGCGGCAATTTTATCCGCGCCTTTAATCTTCTTGACCCCGACAAACTGTTGGGTGTTTTTATCATACGCCAGTTTTAATCGACCAAACTGGCCTTGTCCCAAGACAAATTTATCTTTTTTCTTGCCTTCCTGAAAGCTCACCTGAATGCCCGTTTCGATCAATAACCTCTGCGCTTCATCTCGGGTAATTTTATTCACCAGCTCAAAGCGACTACCAATGACCGTCCTGGTTTTTTCAACCCGGTCTTTGCCTTCGAGTTCAATGGCGGAATCTCGGGGCAAGCGTTGCTGTCTGCGACGGTAAGCGAAAAACCCCAAACCACCTACTAAACACAGGCCTGCGGCTGTACCTAAAACGGCACCGGCAATGACACCGGCATTGTTGCTGGCTTGGCTTGAATGAATAGGCCCTGAAGAAGTGCCCGTACTGGAAGTACTTAAATTCGACAGGGTCGTTGTTCCATTAACCATCACCGGTTCTACTTCGATAGTCCTATTGGCCACATTACTGGCTGCTTCGCCATCATGGGCCTGGAACGAAACCGTGCGTGCGCCTACGGTAGGATTGCTTAACAAATTATAGTATTGAACACTTTGTAAAGCCGCTTGATAAAATAGGATCGATGAACTGCCAGTTATACTTAAGGCCCCGGTGTTGAGATTATAACTTCCAATCATGCCATTTTGATTGGTGAACGCCAGACGATCCTCGCTGCTGATCCAACTCCCACTAAACCACACTGTGGCATTGACCAAGTTGGTACTGTCCACGTCCGTTGCCAGCAAATCGACGTCAATCGTTTCTTTGATTTGCGCGGCATTGGCCATATATGTCAAGCTGCCGGCAGAAGTTTGCAAAACGGGTGGATCGTTGACGGGCGTAATGGTTACCGTCTGGTTCAACCAAGCGCTGCTCAGTTGGCCATCATTCACCTGAAAACTAATCATTCTCGGTAAAAGACTCGGGTTATTGGAAAGATTGCGGTAACGCACATTGCGCAACACTGTTTGATAATTCGCTAACGTATCGCTCCCCGTGAAGGCTAGGTAACCTGTGGTGGTATTGTAATCACCGACAATAGCGCCCGTATTGTTAAACAACAAACGATCTTCACCAGCCAGAAAATTCCCCACTATCACCACTTCACCGGAAGCGAGAAAAGTGTTATCGATATCGTTCACGACAATGTCCGAATCAATCGTCACCCCGGGATCTTGTTCGACATAATTCACCGCCATTGTCATATTGCTGGAAAGTGTGGGAGCGTCATTGACGGGAATACCAATTAACTTAATGATCCCAGACACATCCGGGTCATAACTATTACTCACCTGGGCGCTGATCGTAATATTTTGATTAAAATTCAGACTGGGATAAAACGTTAATGAGGCAAGCAAAGCATTGACATCATCCACCAGGCCCTGGGCTTGCCAGATGCCCATAATGGTATTAAATGTAGAAGTGGCGCTGCCATATGAACTGGTGGAAAAAATACCACTTGCCATTGGGGTAATTGTCAGATTAGTGGTGACTGTCAACCCCGGGGGCGTTTGAATATTCAGTGGTAATAGTGGTTGTGGCTGATCCTCCGTATAGAATATCGTCTGATTGGCCTGAAGCAGGCTTAATCGCGCCGTGGTATCAAAAATGCGGGCATACACGTCATAAGAAGAGTCACCCGTTTGATTATAGCTTTGCCAGGTCACGACAAAATTGTTGTTCACGAGGACAGCAACACCAGGATACGATTGTTCACCGATAGTGTAGATATTCACCGGAAACTCAGTGCCTATCATTCCTCCTGTGGCATTGAACAGTTGGCCATAGACACCCCAACCTGACCCATCCTGGCCATTACTCATCCAGGTCGCCATAAAGTTGTTATTGGGGAACGTGGTAACGCTGGGATACTCTTGGTCATTCAGAGTATAGGTATTGACGCGAAACTCAGGGCCTATCATTCCT
>CAIRBC010000166.1 GCA_903876685.1 uncultured Nitrosomonadales bacterium
AGATTTTTGATAAAAATTAGGGGAAAAATCAGAAGAAAAAAGCAAAAAGGAAAAACGAAGAAAAGGCACTTTCAATTCGCCAGATTCCAGGCACATTCAGAATGCTGGCCACAGCAAATGAATATTCCGTTAAAGGCTTCCATCTGGGTAAGAAGCTCGTTAACTTGAGTCACTTCCCAGCTGTGCCTAGCGTCCCTGCGGTCTGCCAGGAAGCTGTCTGCCTCATCCAGCACCAGCAATGCTTCCTGCTGGCGCGCCTCGGCAAACATCTGCGCGATATTCTTTTCGGAACCACCAACCCACATGCTCAGTATGTCCGAGGCACGTCGTACGACACAAGGCATATCCAATTCATCGGCGATGTGACGTGCCAGTTCACTTTTCCCTGTCCCGGCCGGCCCGTAAAAACAAAAGGTGCCCTGGCGTTTTTTATTCAGTCCGGCAATAACGCCTTCCATATTCATTCCGGTATTGGCAAAGCGCAGGTCATAGCCGGTGTGCAAAATGTTGCGGGACGGTGTGTGCTTTTGACCGAGCAGGCTTGCGCTGCGGTCAAGTGCTTGTTCAACCAGATTTTTCGCAAGCATATCGTCCCCGCCACCGCTCACGCGCGCCACCTTCGCAGCCCGTTCATATTGCGCTGGCGTCATCTGCTCGTTGGAAGCGATTTTAGCCAGCCATTCCTCTGTCGGATTAAACTGTGCCAGATGATGGCGCGCTATCTCCATGCGCACTTTTTGCGGCGGCACAGGAAAGCGAATCGAATAATCGAAGCGGCGCAAATAGGCCTGGTCGATGTTGGCGTTGTTGGTGATCCAGACAGCAGGGGTAGCATTGCGCTCCAGGGTTCGGTTGACCCAGGCCTTGCCCGATTTTTCCCCTTCGTCATCTTCTGACGCGCCAAACAGGGCGCGCAAGCCGCCTTGACTCGGGAATACATCCTCAATTTCGTCAAACATGAGCAGCGCATTTTTCTTGTGCGCGAGTATCCGCTGACACAGGTTATAGGCTCGCAAGCGGGCGTTTCCGGTGATAGGATCACCGTCTTCATCAGAAAAGGAAATTTCGTACAAATCCGTCCCCATCGAAGCTGCCAGCGCTTTAACGAATTCGGTCTTGCCTGTACCGGGAATTCCATACAATAATATGTTGGTCCCTTGCTCGCTAGTTCGTATTGCACTATCAAGAAACCTTTTGAGTATCTGCGCGTCCTGGGCTAAATGGGGAAAACTCTGTATTGCCAGATTTCCCTGGCTGGCTTTGCACAGAAAACGGCCTATCAGTGCGTCTTCACTTTCAGGTTGTTGCATCAGCAAACCTTCCATCCCACACAGTAAATCGAGTTTATCATCCAGGTCTTCACGACCGTTTTCACTTACCTCAACAATCCCGGAGGCTCTCAAGGCAGAATCCTGGCGTAAGCCAAGCAATACCTCGGATTCATTTTGCCCGGTCAGATGTGCAATGATGTTCCCGACATCATGCAAGGTGCATTTGTGACGCCGGGAGGATAATATTTCCTTGAAGTCTGAGAATATCTTCATCATCATCGTAAAACACAAGATGGCTTTTTCGGCTTGATTCAACCCGATCGAATGACCAATGATGTTGATATTTTTGAACAGGCATAGATCATCGCGTACGGGTTGTTTACGAAAATATACAAGTTGTTTTTTGAGTACACTCAGCAAACTGGCCTCACTATAGCTTTCCGATTTGCCATTGATAATGATATTGTTGGAATAATCACCATCACCCACTTTTTTATTTTCCAGCTTGATCTCGACAATCCTGGTGAATTCATCATCTTCCATGACCCAGCGCCTATCGTTTTTTTTGTACCAGCCGAGTGAAACTGACAGTTCCAGTAACCAGGCAGCCAGCAAGGGCCGGTATCCCTCTCCAGCAGCGATGATATTTTTGTGCTTGGTGCTTGGGATAAGAAAGTCGGGAAGTGTATTCATGATTTGTGCCTCGTATTCTTTGACAATGAAAGCATTGTAGTTTTGCTATGCGTCATATTGTGTCGCAGTCGCAACGCAAATTCTCAGAATGTACTCAGGAGAAATAGGAGACAGACCACGTTTTTTTAATATCAACGAATAAAATCAGAAAACCGTGGTCTGTCACCTAATTTTCAAATTTACATCTGTTAGTCAATCACCCATCCGGCCACAATCAATTCGTCAGCGGATTGGTACAGATAAACAGCATCTACCATTTTATCCTCCATCAATAATTTATCAGCCATCAGATTTATCAAACTGATTTTCCCAAAGCCACATTTGTTGTTTTTAAAATGAAGGTAGCAATCCCTGGTGATCGGCATGTCGTATATCGCTTTGCGGGTTTCTTCAACAAGTCCGTTCGAAAAACAGAAATCACTTTCTGCAAATGCTTTAGCATCTTCTGAACTTAAATCATTTGCATAATTACGAGCCTTGATAACCAATTCTTTTACTTCCTCGAACTGAGGGCTGGCTTCTTTACTCCAACTCCATCCATAGGGTCGAGAGCGTTCGTTGGAAATTAGCGGAAATATTGCTGATAGCGAAAGCAAGTCACGCTCCACTGTGCGTTTGCTGACCTTGAAGTTAGCCGTTTCCAAACGTGTGATCAGTTCGCGTGCGGTAGTCTGACACGGATGCTTGGGGATATGCCGAAGCATCGTTAAAATTCGCAATAATGTTTCGTTCTGTGAGGGCATGATGTCGTTTGATGAATTGAGTCCATGATCTTGGCGTAATGCCTTTAGAGATGGTAAATGTCATGCAGAGAACTTGACATTTTTGCAAACTCATCCCGTAAAGATAAAGGCTCCAGAACTTCCACCTGATCACCGAAACCCAATAGCCACCAACGCAACTGTGCGGTGTCCGGTACTGTGGCTAGCAAACACATCCAGCCAGGTTGGTCTGCAATAACCTGTTGATCCAAACAAAGCGGCGTTTCCAGAAGATGCTCGATGGCGGGTTCCGTGAATCTTAATTTCAGTTTAATCTCTCCGCTTTCATCGAAACCCAAAGCGCCCTGACGTATATATACACCCAGATCGAAATTTTCCGGCGTTATGGCGGGTAGCTCTGACACCGTCGCCGCCTGGATGCGATGTATGGCGAGCATGCGAATGTCCGTGTAATCATAGAACGTAGCTACCAGATAGGTGACTGCGCCACGCTGCACTATACCCAGCGGATGTACAGGATAGTTTTTCGCTTCATTCTGCTCCCGCGAGGTATAGCTGATATCCAATTGTTGTTCGGACAACAAGGCAGAATGCACCGCTTCAATGATTTCCTCCGGATAATGTGGCGGAATCAATGGCTGATTTGACGGCACGATCGCAACCTTTTTGCGCCAACTTGCCAGTTTCTTTACGCCATCTCCGCTGGATAAAACGCCTTCAGCACATTTGAAGTACGGGGCCAGTGTTTGTAGCAGGCTGGCTGGCAACAACCCAGCCAAATGATCTTTTGCCAGCTCCAGCGTCAACGCCTGTAACGGGGACATGCTGGGTATAGTGAATGATTCTGCATTCTTTAGCCAACTCCATCCATAAGGTCGAGAGCGATCATTGGATGTCAGCGGAAAAATTTCAGCAAGTGAAAGCAGATCGCGTTCGATGGTGCGCTTGCTGACCTCAAAACCTTCAGCTGCCAATAACTCGGTGAGTTCACGTGCGGTTATCTGTCGCGGCTGTTGCGGGACGCGTTTGAGCATCATCCACTGGCGTAATTGTGTGTCTTTCTGGGATTCCATGATTTCGCTCTTTGAATTAGGTATCGTGTCCATGGATCGGTCTGTTCTGTCGAAAATCTGAATATACAGACCGACTGCGACGCAGTATGACGCAAGCAGACTCAATTCTACTCATATCTTCTGAAATAGGTAATTTTCAAAGGTGGTCGTGTGCAGCTTAATCGCATAACATTATGAATATTATAAACAACATAAAAATAAACTTGATGTTGGTATATTTTATTGATGTACAGATTGCGCAAGAAGGATAGATACAAGTGCGTCGGCCTGATGAGGCCTTTAAGCTATTGCAGCAGGCCCAATCAGTCATATCAAGGCTAGGAAATTTAACCGCACAAACCAAAGGATTAATGACCCACCCACCACGGTCAAGCCTTTTTTTATTACTGAATCCTGGTTAATGCCCTAATTCATTATTTTCCATGCACATGATAACGATTAAGGATAAATCGTGATCGCGTAGCGAGCCACGATTTTATCCTGTAGTTGGACAAGCCCGGATTACTAAGTGGAGCTCTTTATATAAGCAGATATGTTTTTG
>CAIRBC010000167.1 GCA_903876685.1 uncultured Nitrosomonadales bacterium
GCTATTTTTTAATGGCGGATGATTCTTGTCGCCTATTTCTTTACCACCAAAAGTGTCAACTACTTTCAGCCTGAAATGAAGGATGCCGAAAAAAGAGAAATTTCTCTATTGCAAAACTAGTACGCTGCAATATTATGATTATATTTATTAATATTTGGTACTTGTTAAACTCCGGTTAGTTGGCGCGTCTCTGTGACTATAGGGTCTTTCCACATGATTTAGGTCTTCATTAGCTCGTCTGGTGTGCAAATAATAGGGGGTTCGTAGCCGAGAGCCCTGAAAGTGGCTTCGATTTTTGGCCGTGTGATTGCATTTGCTATGTGGGTGCAATTCCAAGTCAGCATATATTCGATACCGTTCACTGCAGGGATTGCAACGTGGTGGCCATCCTGGCCGCCCCCCGGTTATGATGAAATATCCTGGAACGGTGTTGGACATGGGGCTGGAAGCACGCCCCCCGGTTATTGCTATAGGAGAAATTTCCTGGGCGGTGGTCAAGGGAACCGTGGGATAAATACGACGGTTTTATTGCAAAGTTATAATGGCAATTTGGAAAATATCCGGAATCCTGCCCAATTTGTTGCGCTGTTAATTTGGTAATGTGTACGCTCGTATCGTGCCGTTCTACACCCAATACCCAATATTACAGGAACGCAGCATTCAAGCGTTATGAGGGTTCACGCCTGCCTGATGCGCCTGAGCATCGGCAAAATAGCTGGACCTGACCATCGGGCCGCAAGCGGCATGCAAAAATCCCATCGCCAAAGCCGCTTGTTCGAATACCTTGAATGATTCCGGTGAGACATAACGTAGCACCGGCAGATGTCCGTCCGAAGGTTGCAGGTATTGTCCCAGCGTGAGCATTTCAACCTCATGGTCGCGCATATCTTGCATGACTTGCAACACCTCGGCATCTGTTTCACCCAGACCTAGCATCAAGCCAGACTTGGTCATCGTTTGCGGGAAGCGTGCTTTAAAGGCTTTAAGCAATTTTAGCGAGTGCACATATTCCGCTCCCGGGCGTGCCAGTGCATACAGTCGTGGCACCGTCTCCATGTTGTGGTTGAGTACGTCAGGAAGGCAAGCAGATAGCGCATCCAGCGCGATTTCCATGCGTCCGCGAAAATCAGGTACTAGCGTTTCCAGTCTGGTATGGGGTGAATGAGTACGAATGGCGCTGAGACATTCAGCAAAGTGCTGAGCGCCGCCATCGCGGAGGTCATCCCTGTCTACGCTAGTAATGACCACATACTTGAGATTCAGTAAGGCAACAGACTGTGCCAGACGCTGCGGCTCCTCTGAATCAGGTGGCAATGGCTTGCCGTGTGCCACAGCGCAGAAAGGACAGCGACGGGTACATATGTCACCCAGAATCATGAACGTTGCGGTGCCTTTGCCAAAACATTCGCCAATATTAGGACAAGAGGCTTCTTCACAAACAGTGTGCAGTTTGTGTGTGCGTAATAAACTGATAACCTCTTGATAACCCTGTCCGCTTCCAGACTTCGCTCGAATCCATTCAGGCTTGGGCAGACGTTGCTGCAAGGGAATTATTTTGATTGGATTGCGTATAGTCTTTGCTTTACCGGTCTGCTTTTCAATGGTATTCATCAGGTTTAGTCTTTAAACAAGCGATAGGGGGCGGTTCAGATATGAGCCAAAACGATGTTCAAGGAACGGCGCTTCTGAACCGGGGAGCGCCCTTGTATTTCAAGGGCTGGTACGCTAGTGCAGCTTGGTGCGGGGTAGACTTTTGATTTTTACACTGACTGTTACCCTATTGTGTTTAGTGATCATTCGGTTGCGGATCAGCCGGTTGACGACCCAGTGACAGGATGTATGCCACGAGTTCCCAGCGTTTTTCTTCGGTCATTCCACGAAACGTCGGCATCGCGTCCGCACCCTTGCCACCCTCTGTGATCATCTTGAATATTGCCTCCTGGGTTAGATCGGTGCGTCCCTTGAACGAGGGAGTCCGACCTCCTACGCCTTCATTCCCGTGGCAATAAGCGGCACAATTTGAGCCAAACCGTCTTTTTCCTGCCAGGATATGCGTCTCATCCATCAGGTCGAATTGTGGCTTGCTGGGTTCAACAGCCGTTTGCGCCGTATCCGGGTTCTTTGGTTGCAGATCCGTTCCGGCCGGAGGGCCAACCGCTTGAACGTAAGTTGTAAAAAATAAAAGTAGAACTGAAATGCCGGGTCGAATCATATCGAGATTCCTCCACTTGAAGTGCAAAGCGGGTGCCTGTATCGGCAACCCGCCTTGTCTGTTTAGACTAAAACTACTCCAGCGTGAATGCCATCAGCGCTGAGCCGCCAGGAAGCGTCTTGAACTCGGGGAAGAGTCCGGACAGGAAGCCAGGGGAATGAGAGCCCATGCCAGTCGGGATGACAATATATTGCTTGCCATTCACAGAGTAGCTGACCGGACCACCACGCGCGCCGGAACCGGCACTGAATGTCCATAGTTCCTTGCCATTGTCACCGTCAAAGGCATATAGATTGCCGCGCGAGTCGCCGGTAAATACCAGGCCGCTGCCGGTTGCCAGTACACTGGAAAGAGGCGGCAGATCGAAGCGTTTCTTCCATTTGACTTTGCCGGAGAACGGTTCGAAAGCGGCAAGGTAACCGTCTCCCTTCTTGCCGGGTGGATCAACCAGGGTAATTTGCGAGAGACCCAATGACAAACCACCCACCGTAGCGACTTCTTCCTGCGGGGCGCTGGTCACCGTATTACAGACTTCCATACCGGTCGAGAACCAGAGCTTGGTATTCGGGTTGTAAGCGCCATGATTCCATTGACGGGAACCCAGCAGATTTGGACAGAATAATTTCTGCTCGCCCGCCACTGGATAATTAGGCTCAAGAATTTCGCCAGTCTTGGGATTGATACCCTTGTTCCAATTTACATTCTCGCCATATTGCCAGACATTTTCTAGGTTGCCGTTATCCTTGTCCATGACATAGGTAAAGCCATTCTTGTTCAGGTGTACCAGCACTTGCTTGCCGTTATGCGGGATCATCAAAGCCTCATAGGTGGCATCGAAGTCCCAGGCGTCATGCGGCACTTCCTGACGATACCACTTCAGCTTGCCATCCTTGGGGTTAATCGCCAACAAGGATGCGGTATAAAGATTGTCGCCCTTGCGTTGGCCCTGGAAGTAGTCCGGTGCAGCATTGCTGGTGCCAATGTAAATGGTTTCAGTGGTAGGATCATAGGTGCCGGGTAACCAGGCACTGCCACCCCCCTTGGTGCGGCTGTCGCCTTCCCAGCTCTTGGGATCATCTTTGGGTATTTCAAAGGTCCAGGCGCGCTCACCGGTATCTGCATTGACTGCAAAAATCTTGCCGATGATAGGCTGATCACCGCCGGTGGTACCGCCAAACAGGATGTTGCCAGCCAATTGAGGTGGTGAGGAAAACAGTGCACCAAATTCCTTCTTCATGTTGGTCAGTTGAGTAGACCAGACTTCTTTGCCGGTCTTCTGATCAAGTGCCAGCATCCTGCCATCGAGCGTTCCTACAAAAACCTTGCCACGACCCACCGTTACGCCACGACTGGCAGATTGATAAAACACTTCCTTGACAATCGGGTCCAATTTTGCGGTGTAATGCCAGATGGTATGACCCGTAGCGGCATCAACTGCCCAAACATTATTATCGGCAGAGATGTAATAAAGAATTCCGTCAATGACGATCGGTGTAGCCTGCAGTCCGTGAGTAATATTGCCCGGTTGATGAATCCATGCCACTTTGAGTTTCTTGACATTGGCTTTGGTAATCTGCTCCAACGGACTGAAACGCCATGCATTGTAGCTGCGGTGGTATTGTGGCCAGTTATTAGGATCATCAAATCCGGGACCGGTTCCGGCGGCTTGGGCTGCAGGCACGAACGCTTGCAGCGCTAAGCCCATTACCCCGATGACCGAAGCCGTTTTTATTGATTGGTGAATTATTTTCTGTTTCCAGCTACCAGTTTTTATAATCGTTTTGTTCACTTGAACCTCCTCTTGAATCGGTTAGCGATGCATTTCACTTTTGACAACATCCCACTGTCATGGGCTAAAAATAGTCATCAAGAATATTTAATGCATTTTATATGCCACATGCTTTTAATTTATACAATTTGATTTATTAACAATAACTTATATTGCATTTATCCCTGCGCTGCACCCACTGAAAACTCATGTCACATCTGTCGCATTGCATCGCCTGTAACTGAAACAAATGTGTAATGTGTCGCACTGCGAATCCGTTTGCCGATCTTCTTGAAATAACCTTATATTGTTTAAAATGCCCTAATTTTCAGAGTATGTTAGCAGTGCGATTCAAAAAAAAGCGACTCAATACTCTGAGTCGCATCATTTTCACCTGCAATAAAAAACTACCCTGACTACAGGTTGTTACCAGATCTGTTCGTCGTCACTGTCCGAAGCCGGGACAGCCTTGACGCGCTTTCCCTCAGCACGCAAAAATGTAACAATCTGCCAGATTTCTTCCTGACTCAGACTTGAACCAAAACCGCCCATAATTTTCCCCGGTACGCCACTGGTGATAATCTGATACATATAGGTGTCGGAATTTGCGCCACCAGGCCCCCAGGAGCCACGAACCAACTGAGGTGCTTTGCCGCCTTTGCCTCGCGAATTGTGACATTGCTGGCAATTACGGCCAAATAGTTCCTCCCCCGTTTCGGCTGCCTTGCGATTTTCATAAAATGGATTGCTGGACTTGGCTCCACCTTGCTCGGCATTAACCAGGGGCGAGAATCCCGAGGTCGATATCCACAAAAAGCCGGCCAGGGCGATCATGAACAATCTGTTTAATCTGCTATACATCTAATATTCTCCGGATAATATTTTTCCTGTTCGACGGAATCCGGCGCGCTGATATGCGCCGGAACTGGCTCAGTCGGACAGACCAAACACCATCATGCCGCCGCCATGGTTCTGGTGTTTGAACAGCTCGTCATAAACCAGTGGCCACAGACTACCGCCCCCTGGACCATAAATGATGGCGACATATTGTTTGCCGTCAACGGTATAAGTGGTAGGGTTACCGGCAATGCCGGTGCCGACGTTATAGCGCCACAGCGTTTCACCCGTGTCGTCGCGCATCGCCGAGAAGTAGCCTTCAGCGTCACCCGAGAAAACCAGTCCACCGGCAGTCGCGACCAGACCGCTGGTCGCCGGCGTGCTTTGTGGTCTGGTCCAGACCAGTTCACCGGTAGTGGCATTGAAGGCCTTCACGCCGCCGGTATACGGATTAGCCTTGAGCACCTTGGAGGACAGGAACCATTCACCATGTTTCCATTCCATTTTCTTGGCTTGCACATCCATCGAGCTGTCAATAAAGGGTACATAGAGCAGTTTGGTCATTGGACTGTAAGCTGCCGGATGCCATTCTTTGCCACCGTCGAGAATCGGTGCGATGTCAGTAACGATATGGTCATAATTAGGCACCTTATCCGGATTGACGATAGGACGGCAATTATCGCTAAAGCCGGTGACCCAGTTCACACGCACCATCGGTGTTACCCAATTACATTTGCCATTGGTGCGATCGATCGAGTACAGGTGACCGTTACGGTCGGCATGCAACCAGACCTTGCGGCTTTTTTCGTCATTGATCAGGATGACTTCGTTGTTGCCGTCATAATCCCAGGAGTCGTTAGGCGTATATTGAAAATGGAACTTGATCTTGCCGGTGTCGGCATCCAGAGCCAGCGTCGAATTGCTGTAAAGGTTGTCGCCCTTGCGCACGCTAGGATCAAAATCCGGGGTAGGATTGCCTACACCCCACAACACGGTATTGCTTTTTGCATCATAGGTGCCGGTGAGCCAGGCTGAGGCACCGCCGGTTTTCCAGGAACCGTTGGCCCAGGTCTTGGCGACCGGATCGTTTTCGCTGGTAGGCCGGGTAGTGGTCTGCCAGATAATCTTGCCGGTGTCAGGATCCAGAGCGGTGATCTTGCCTGCGTTACCACCGACATCGCTGCCTGAGTTGCCAACGATGATCTTGCCCTTGGCAACCAACGGTGCGGAGGTGTAAATTTCCCCGCTCTTGTAGTCGCCCAGCTTGACTTCCCATACCACCTTGCCGGTGGTGTTATTCAGTGCGACGACATGAGTATCTAGCGTCGCCATATACACCATATCCTTGTAAACTGCGACGCCCCGGTTGACAGCCTCACAGCAAAGTCTAGCACCCAAATCGCCCGGCAGTGAACGCTCATACTTCCAGAGTATATGTCCGGTCGTACCGTCTACCGAGAATACCTTGTTCTGGCTCGCGGTGACGTAAATTCGACCATTCACCACGGTGGTCTGACTAACCGGACTTTAACACCAAAAACAGTAATACTGTTTATTTCAAATCCAATTTAATCGGGTGAAATTTTCAACTATCTGAATATTAACGATTATATATTTTTACGTACTTTGAAAGTGGCGCTGTAGTGCCATAGAATTTCAC
>CAIRBC010000168.1 GCA_903876685.1 uncultured Nitrosomonadales bacterium
CCTCTCCCACAAGTGAGAGAGGGGATAAGTTGGTTGTATTTTATTCAATACTAATCAGTATGTTATTTGAAGAACAAATTTACCGTGTAAAAAATATCACGCTCGCACACAATCGGCCCAGTTATTGGGGGTTTCATACAGTCGCACCCTTTCTAGTCGTAAGTGATTAGCATAGATATCCAGATAAGCGGGATCCAGGAGGGTGAAAGCGATTTGCGCCAGATTTTCAGCCGTCGGTATGACATCCAGAATAACTGTCTTGTGCTCAGGCAAGGTTGCCAGGAAATCGCATACCACCTGATCACCGCGATAAACCAGAAAAGCATGATCCCAAGCATCCACCAGTTTTTGCTTGGCAATGCGCTTGACATCCGAAAAATCCATCACCATCCCCTGATCGGACTGACCTTCAATGCTGATCATATCGCCGGACAAGGTAATTTCAATCGCGTAGCGGTGACCGTGCAAATGTTTGCATTGACTGTTGTGATTAGGGATACGGTGTCCGGCATCGAATTCCAGGCGGCGGGTAATCTGCATGATGGCTATGCTCAAAGAGCATGATTATAGCATCGCACGGATCGTTTCCAGCTACCGGCGATTTTGACGTGATAGGCGGAACTTTGCGCACAGCCGGATGAATTCCTGTGCATCCTTTGCCTGACCTGCATAACGTAACGCATTGTAGCGTGCGGCAAGATTCTGAATGGGCTCTGCCAACTCCGGGTGTACGGTTGCAATGCGCGCTGCAAAAGTTCCAGCTCCTTCATGGGCTGCACGCGACAGACCGGCTTTGGCCATTCTTTTGCAAAGTTTCTCCCACGCCACCTGCACCCGATCCGGGCGATGCACATAAAAATGCCGCAACATATACAGTGCAAAAATCCCGACCAACAGCGTCAGACCCGCGATCATATCCAGTGCCATTTTCTGCCAGGAGACTGACTCCATGCCTAGCCAGGACATAAAGGCATACTGACGTTCGCTGTTGTAACCTAACACCCACTGATTCCATTGATTGGCCAAGCTATCCCAATTGAGACGCAAGGCATGCAGCCACTCGGGTGGATTGCGCGACATAAACGGCAAAACGTCGTTATTTTTAACTGAAGCCGACAGCCCGCGTTGTACGCGTCCCGGTGCAATGGCGGCCGTCGGATCGATGCGCACCCAACCTTGTCCGGTAAGCCATACTTCCGCCCAGGCATGTGCATCGGATTGACGAACAATATAATAATTGCCGGTCTGGTTATATTCCCCTCCCTGATAACCGGTCACGACACGCGCCGGTATATGGGCCGCGCGCATCAAGAATACGAAGGCCGAGGCATAATGCTCGCAGAATCCCTGCCGGGTGGTGAACAGAAAATCATCCACACCATGAATCCCTGGCAGCGGCGGCGGCTCCAGAGTGTATTGGAAATTCTGCTTGTTGAAATATTCCAGGGCATAACGCACGATGTCGATATCTTTGGGATTGCCGGCAAGCCAACTGTTAGCCAGCTTCAAGGATTCAGGATTCAGTCCTGGCGGCAGTTGCACCCCTCGGCGGAGTTGCCGCTGCGCTTCTTGAAGGTTGGCGTGATACTGCAGAACGGAACGTACCTCGTAACGCGACCGCATAGTTACCGCATCTTTTTGTATTACCTGAAAATCATAGGTAAGCGCGGCAGGAACAGAGATCCATTCGGGCATTTCCAGCGCAAACAGCCAGTTCTTGTTGTGCGGTTCCAGCGTTACCGTGTACGCGACAGCTTGTTTCGTTTCGGTAAATTGCGGGGCGATGCTGTTAGCAGTTCTACCTGGTGTCCAGGTGCGCCCGTCAAAATTCCATAACACCGGCCCCCGCCAATACATCTGCTCGCGACGCGGCACCTGGTTGGCGTAACTGACGCGAAAGGCAACCTCATCCGAAAGAATCAAACGGCTCAGACTGCCTGGTGTCATCTTGTCATCCAACCCGCTGCTGGCAAACGCATCTTGAGGCATCCCCCACAAGGGTCCCTGCACACGCGGAAACAGCACGAACAGCAACAGCGTCAGCGGTAGAGCCTGCAACAATAGGGTGGCTGCCATAGTGCAGCGAGCTTTAAGCGCAATTGTTGGTGCCGACAACTGTATCCAGACGGTGATGATCACCAGCAAGGTGGCCAGCATATACAAGGCAACAGGAATACTTTGGCTATAGAAAAAATTGGTTATGATGATGAAGCAGGCGAGATAAATCAGCACCGTCGCATCGCGCACCGTATGCAACTCCATGAATTTCAGGGTGGTCAGCAGGATCAGCAGTGCCACCCCGGCTTCCCGTCCGAACAGGGTGTGAAAACTGCTCAGGATGCCGGCTGCGATAGCGAAGGTAATCAGGAATAGCAGCCAGCGTTTCGGCAGCGCGTTAGCGGTATAAGTGAGATAGGCACGCCACAGCAGAAACATCAGGCACAAGCTAGTGATCGTCAGCGGCAAATGCAGGGCATGCGGTGCGACCACCATCAAAATCATCAACAACAGACTGTAGATCTGAGTTTTTTTCATGTTAGATCATAAAGCGCAATACGGCGCAGACATTCGTTACGCTGTGCCGTGCCATTGCCGGGCGGCAATTCCTTGCCTGACAGACGCAAGCCGTAACGCAGCCCCTGCTGTTCGGCATCCAGCACCCAGCGCGTCAACCGTGCCAATTTGCCTTCAAGGTCAAGATCGGGCGTCAGTGTCAAATCCAGCCACAATTCATCGCCGAGTTGAGTTGAAAATTGTTTGACCTGCAAACCCTGCTCTCGCGCCAACGCCTTCCAGGCGATACGCGGCATGGCATCCCCCGGCACATATGCACGCAAGCCGTAAAAATCCTCATCGCCAAGTTGCTGGCGCTTGCCTGAACCCTCCGGCGCATATTCCTGCGGCAGGGATGCCTCCGCCATCGGTTCGGGATAGACCAGACACCGCATATCAAAATGCAGATAAGACCAGGCATGGAACAGCCCTAGCGGGAAAAGGGTATAGAGCGTCAATTGACCCGCCTCTAGCCAGCCGCGTCGCGTGGCAGCTACCGGGAAAGCAATTTTATTATCTAGTCCTGCCTGAAGATCGAAACAGTTCTGGTTGCCCTTGCCATCGCTCAGGTGTAATTGATAGCGCGGCAGGCTGCTTTGAAAATGCAACACGAAATGTGCAGTTTTGCCGCAGAATACCGGTTCGGCTTGACCCGCACGTATTTCCAGACGTACCAGATTGCGGAAGGCGTGCAGCATCGACATTACCGCCATCATCGCCAGCAGGAAAGTCAGCACATAGCCCAAACTCAGGTTGTAATTCAAATCCCCCAGCAACATCAGCAGCAACAAAAAAGCCAGCGACCAACCCTGCCGGGTCGGCAAGATGAAAATCCGGCGCTGGGTCAGGATGATGGCTCCGCTTTCCATCCGGTTGCGGAATAACCATAAACGAAAACGCTGTTTGAGTGGTGTTAACACTAGGGTATGGCAACGGCTTCAATCAATTCTCGCACCAGCGTGTCGCTGTGCTGATATTCCCCTGCCACTTGCAGACGATGGCTGACCACACCGGGCAAGACTGCCTGTATATCTTCCGGGATAACTGCCTGTCGTTCATCCAGCAGAGCCCAGGCGCGTGCGGCCGTGAGCAGTGCCACCCCGGCACGCGGACTCAAACCATGCGAGTAACGCCCAGCCTCCCGGGTATAACGGATAATCGCCTGTAAATAATCAAGTAATGCCGGGGAAACAAATATCTGCTTGACGCACTGTTGCAGCCTCAGCAACTCTGCGCAATCCATCTGCGGACTCAATCCTGCGATGATTTCCCGCCGGTCTATGCCGCACAACAGGCCGCGCTCGGCGACTGCATCGGGATAACCCATCTGGATACGCATCAGAAAACGATCCAACTGAGATTCCGGCAACGGAAAAGTGCCTATCTGATGCAGCGGATTTTGCGTGGCGATCACAAAAAAAGGAACCGGCAGTGCGCGTGTGGTGCCTTCGATGGTCACCTGCTGCTCTTCCATCGCTTCCAGCAATGCGCTTTGTGCCTTGGGGGTGGCGCGATTGACTTCATCGGCCAGGATCATTTGTGCAAAAATCGGACCAGGATGAAACTCGAAGCTGCCACTGCGTGCCTCGGCAACGGGTCGCTGATATACCGAAAAACCGAGAATGTCGGCGGGCAACAGGTCGCTGGTAAACTGGATACGCCGAAACTGCAAACCCAGCGTGCGTGCCAACACCTGTGCCAGCGTAGTCTTGCCCACACCGGGCAGATCTTCGATCAGCAGATGACCGCGCGCCAACAGGCAAGTCAGCGAAAGGCGAATTTGTTGTGGCTTGCCCAGAATGATCTGCTCTGCCTGACGGATGACATTTTTCAAGGAAAGACTCATACTCGTGCTCAAAATAGAATCGCCGCAACGACCTTGCGACCTTCCGCGACCAGGATATTATAGGTGCGGCAAGCGGCCGGGGTGCTCATGCATTCCACACTGATGCCTGCATCCGTCAGTGAGCGATACAGGCGCGGATGCGCAAAACTTTGCTTTGCGCCGGTGCCCAGCAGCAGCACATCCGGCTTCATCGGTAGAAAATAACTGAAGTGATCTTCGGTCAGGGTAGCGAAAGCGGCTTGCCAATCGGTGCGTACTTCTTCAGCCAGCACCACGATACTGTGTTGATAATCACATCCGTTAACCGAAACATACTGCTCGCCATAGGCGGAAAACTGCCGGGTATTGCCGGGGCTGGCCAAATGCATTTTCAAAGTCCTACACTCCTTTAAGGGTTGGCATTTGCTGTACAGGGGCTGCAAGGGTAAAATCACGCCTTTTGCAGGTTCGGATTTTATCATGCAAGCCAATATTATGCGTTTGCTGATAAAAACCGAAGTCCTTACAGGTGAATCGTGAAATCAATATTAAAATCGACCAAACTTTCCAACGTGTGCTACGACATCAGGGGACCGGTGATGGAGCGCTCCAAGCAGATGGAGGAAGATGGTCATCGTATCATCAAGCTGAATATCGGCAATCTGGCGCCTTTTGGCTTTGAGGCACCCGAAGAAATCCAGAGGGATGTGATCCTCAATATGCCGAATTCGTCTGGCTATTCCGATTCCAAAGGCATGTTCGCGCCGCGCAAGGCGATCATGCACTATTGCCAGTCGAAAAAAATCGCGGGCGTGACTCTTGAGGATATCTACATCGGCAACGGCGCATCCGAACTGATCGTGATGGCGATGCAGGGTTTGCTGAATACCGGTGACGAAGTGCTGGTGCCTGCCCCTGATTATCCGCTGTGGACCGCCTCGGTTACGCTGGCGGGCGGCACACCGCGCCATTATATCTGTGATGAACAAAGCGAATGGATGCCGGATCTCGCCGACATCAAGGCGAAAATCACGCCCAATACCCGTGCAATTGTCGTCATCAACCCGAACAACCCCACCGGTGCGCTCTATAGCGACGAGGTTCTACAGGCAATTATCCAGATCGCGCGCGAACACGAACTGATCATTTTTGCCGATGAAATCTACGACAAAGTGCTGTACGACGGTGCCACCCATACTTCGATGGCCTCTCTGGCAAACGATATCCTGTTCGTCACCATGAACGGCCTGTCGAAAAACTATCGCTCCTGCGGCTATCGAGCGGGCTGGATGGTGGTGTCAGGCGAGAAGAAACATGCGCAGGATTACATTAACGGCCTGGCGATTCTGGCCTCGATGCGCCTGTGTTCCAATGTGCCCGGACAATATGCGATCCAGACGGCACTGGGCGGCTATCAGAGCATCAACGATCTGGTCGCACCTACCGGACGCTTATGCAAACAGCGCGATCTGGCTTACCAACTGCTGACCGCGATACCCGGTGTGACTTGTGTCAAGCCACGCGCCGCCTTGTATCTGTTCCCGAGACTGGATCCCAAGATCTATCCGATTAGCGATGATCAGCAGTTCATACTCGAATTGCTGGAAGCCGAAAAAGTGCTGGTAGTACAAGGCAGCGGTTTCAACTGGATCCATCCCGATCACTTCCGCGTGGTATTTCTGCCCAATATCGATGACCTGACGGATGCGATCAAGCGCATTGCGCGCTTCCTGGAAAGCTATCGCAAACAGCATGGCACCTGAGGCTAAACAACATTAACCTGCAACCCCAATCTCAACTAAAGAATGAACCATATGAAACCAATCAATGTAGGACTGCTGGGCATAGGCACGGTAGGCGGCGGAACCTTTACGGTATTGCAGCGTAATGCAGAAGAAATAGCGCGTCGCGCCGGTAGACCGATCCGCATTACCGTGGTGGCGGACAAGAATCTTACCTTGGCAACGCAGGTAACCAAGGGTGTCTGCCGCCTCACCGATGACGCCTTTTCGGTAGTGACAGACCCGGAAGTTGATATCGTCATCGAACTGATCGGCGGCTATGGCGTGGCCAGGGAACTGGTGTTGCGTGCCATAGAAAACGGCAAACATGTGGTCACCGCCAACAAGGCCTTGCTGGCGACCCATGGCAACGAAATCTTCAAAGCAGCCCAGGAAAAAGGCGTGATGGTGGCGTTCGAGGCGGCAGTGGCTGGCGGCATCCCGATCATCAAGGCGCTGCGCGAAGGCTTGTCGGCGAACCGCATCCAGTGGATTGCCGGGATCATCAATGGCACTACTAATTTTATCCTGTCCGAAATGCGCGACAAGGGACTGTCTTTCGACACGGTATTAAAACAGGCGCAAGCGCTGGGCTACGCCGAGGCAGATCCTACCTTCGACATCGAAGGCGTGGATGCAGCGCACAAGATCACCATCCTTTCCGCACTGGCTTTTGGTATCCCGATGCAGTTTGACAAGGCATATATCGAAGGCATCAGCAAACTCGATGCCATCGACATACGCTATGCCGAGCAACTGGGCTATCGCATCAAACTGTTAGGCATTACCAAACGCACCGACGCAGGCGTGGAACTGCGTGTACACCCTACCCTGATCCCGTCCAAACGCCTGATCGCCAATGTCGAAGGCGCGATGAATGCCGTGCTGGTTCAAGGGGATGCGGTCGGCTCCACCCTGTATTATGGCAAGGGTGCGGGTGCAGAACCGACCGCTAGTGCGGTGATTGCCGATCTGGTTGACGTGACACGGATGCAGACGGCCGATCCGGGAAACCGCGTGCCACACCTGGCATTCCAGCCGGATCAATTGGCCGATTTGCCGATATTGCCGATGGCTGAAGTGACAACCAGTTATTATCTGCGGCTGCGCGTTCAAGACAAGCCTGGCGTACTGGCCGACATCACCCGCATCCTGGCAGATGAGCAGATTTCCATCGATGCGCTGATCCAGAAGGAACCACTAGAGGGTGAAGATCATACAGACTTGATCATGCTCACCCATCAGACCCGCGAGAAATCCGTCAATGCGGCGATTGCCAAAGTGGAAGCGCTTGCTGTGGTAGCCGGCAAGGTAACGCGTTTGCGCCTCGAAGAACTGGGCTAATTTGAGTTCCGGCTGGTTTGATCTACGCCTAGGGTGCGCCAGCGCACCATTTGTGATGATTTCAGCGATTAAATCTGGTGCGCAAGCGCACCCTACCAGTGACTAATTGGAGTTCCGGCTAGTCCGGCATAGAATCAGGAGAGATGATGAAATATATCAGTACCCGTGGCGGTATGCCGCCCAAATACTTTACCGAGATCCTGCTGGGAGGATTGGCGGATGACGGCGGTCTGGTAGTGCCAGACCACTATCCCAAACTTTCTCCGGCAGACCTGAACCGGATGCGCGGCATGAGCTACCCCGAACTGGCCTTCGAAGTAATCAGCCGCTTTGCCACCGATATTCCGGCAGCGGATCTGAAGTCGATCATAAACAAGACCTATACCGCTGAAATTTTCGGCAGCGCAGAAATCACCCCGCTCAAGACGCTGGAAAAAGATCTGTATATTCTGGGACTGTCCAATGGACCGACGCTCGCGTTCAAGGATGTGGCGATGCAGTTACTCGGCAATTTATTCGAATATGCGCTGAACAAGGATCACGCAGAATTGAATATCCTGGGTGCGACCTCAGGGGATACCGGTTCTGCTGCCGAATATGCGATGAAAGGCAAACGCGGCATCCGGGTATTCATGCTCTCGCCACAGGGGAAAATGAGCCCGTTCCAGACCGCACAGATGTATGCGCTGCAAGATCCCAACATCTACAACATTGCCGTCTCAGCCCCTTTCGATGACTGTCAGGACATGGTGAAGGCCGTGTCCAACGATCATGCTTTCAAGGAAAAATACCGCATCGGCACGGTCAATTCGATCAACTGGGCGCGCGTCACCGCACAGGCGGTTTATTATTTCAAGGCTTACTTTGCCTTGACCCAAAGCAATGAGCAACGGGTTTCCTTTGCCGTGCCGTCTGGCAACTTCGGCAATGTCTGCGCCGGACATATCGCGAAACAGATGGGTCTGCCTGTGGCTGAACTAATCGTCGCCACCAACGAAAATGATGTACTGGACGAATTTTTCAAAACCGGCGTTTATCGCCCGCGTCCGCAAACCATGCATACCAGCAGCCCGTCGATGGACATTACCAAGGCATCCAATTTCGAGCGGTTCATCTATGACTTGACCGGCAGAAACCCGCAAAATCATAATGACTTATGGCAGCAACTGGAAAAAAACGGTTATTTCGACCTGAGCCAGACGCCTTATTTTGCCAGACTTGCACAGTTTGGACTGGTTTCCGGCAAGAGTTGCCATGCCGAACGTATCGCAACCCTGCGCAGCATGCAACAGCAATACGCCGTAGTCGTAGATCCGCATACGGCAGATGGTATCAAGGCTGGCCTGGAGCGCCGCATGGCAGGCATCCCGATGATCTGCCTGGAAACCGCGCTGCCGGCCAAGTTCGAGGCAACTATCCGCGAGGCGTTGGGACATGACCCGCTACGCCCTGCCGGTTATGAACATATTGAAAGCCTGCCGCTGCGCTTCGACAGTATGCCGCCGGATGTTGCGCAATTGAAGACCTATATTTCGGCAAAAATTCCTGAGTAATTCAATTCAAGTTTGACTGTGGTAAAAGACTCATGAGCATATTGCTATGGATCGTAGGCTTCAGTTTTGCAGGCGGCGCCTTAAGTATGTTGTGCGCCGCGCTGTTCGCCTTCAACGCCCGTTTGCAGCGCTATCTGGGTGCGATGGTCAGCTATGCGATAGGGGCGATGCTGGGTGCGGTGTTTCTCGACATACTGCCTGAAGCGATCCGGCTCACACATAATGTGACCTGGTTAAGCGGCACGGTATTATCAGGTATCCTGCTGTTTTTTATACTGGAAAAGCTAGTGCTATGGCGGCATTGCCACCATGAACATTGCGAGGCACATGAACTGCTGGCAACGGAGCATGGACATGATCATGGACGCAGCGGCCTGATGATCACAGTGGGCGACACCTTCCACAATTTTGTCGATGGCATCATCATCGCAGCGGCTTTTCTGACCGACATGCATCTGGGTATCGTCACCTCGCTGGCAATCATCGCGCACGAAATTCCCCAGGAAGTCGGAGATTTTGCAATCTTGCTGCATTCGGGTTACCCCAAAAAACGCGCCCTGCAATTGAACATGATTTCCAGTTTTGCCTCCATTGCCGGCGGCGTGCTGGGCTACTTCGTGTTGCAGACCATGCAATCCTGGGTACCCTCGCTGCTGGCACTGGCTGCTGCCAGCCTGATTTATGTGGCGGTGGCAGACCTGATCCCCGGCTTGCACAAACGCGCACAATTACGCGATACAGCACAGCAGGTAGGGCTGATCGTACTGGGTGTGGCAACGGTAGGTTTGTTGTGTTTACTGCTGGCAGAACCCTGAGCATTCATCGTAAAAACCATAAAAAAGTTTCCATAAAAATATAACTTAACTTTCAATTAGTTATAACTACTCAGGTGTAAATATTCGGTTAACCCATAGATCCCCACGAAAAGTAAAATCACCCGAGCCAGCTTGGTGGTGAGGCATGAACGGATTATTTCCGACCGAAATTACCACCCTGCCCTTCGGGCACCCCTCCAGCGGAGAGGAATTGGTGATCCAAAATATTTTCCTGTTCTTAAGACTTGGCATTTTATTCACCTCCATTGGAGGGGTGCCCGTCAGAGCCGGGTGTTTCTTGAAACCATGTACTGAAATATTTTTGGAATATCCAGCTTTGAATTTTCTTGGCTTGAATGGGTTGGCCG
>CAIRBC010000169.1 GCA_903876685.1 uncultured Nitrosomonadales bacterium
CTCAACCACACCACCTACAACCTGGCGCGGATGAACATGTTCTTGCACAACATCAACTACGACAAGTTCAATATCCAGCTCGGTGACACGCTGCGAAATCCGAATTTTGGTGATGACAAACCCTTTGATGCCATCGTCTCCAACCCGCCTTACTCGGTGAAATGGATAGGCGCAGACGACCCCACCCTTATTAACGATGACCGCTTCGCCCCGGCCGGTGTGCTGGCTCCGAAATCCAAAGCCGACTTTGCCTTTGTGCTGCACGCGCTGAGTTATCTGTCCAGCAAAGGCCGCGCGGCGATTGTTTGCTTTCCTGGTATTTTTTACCGTGGCGGTGCTGAAGCCAAAATTCGCCAATATCTGGTGGATAACAACTACGTTGAAACCGTGATTGCGCTCGCGCCCAATCTCTTTTTTGGCACCACCATTGCGGTGAATATTCTGGTGCTGTCCAAACACAAAACCGACACCAAAACCCAGTTTATAGATGCCAGCGGCCTGTTTAAAAAAGAAACCAATAACAACGTGCTGCTAGACGCGCACATCGAGCACATCATGCAAGTGTTCGATAACAAAGCGGATGTGGAGCACTTTGCCAAATCAGTTCCTTTTGAAGAAGTGTCTTCTTCCGAAAAAGATTACAACCTATCGGTCAGCAGCTACGTCGCAGCCAAAGACAACCGCGAAGTGGTGGATATTGGCGAGCTCAATGCCGAACTAAAAATCACCGTCGCCAAAATCGACCAACTGCGTGCGGATATTGACGCCATTGTGGCCGAGATTGAAGGCGAGGAGTTGGAGGCATGAGCCGGATTGATGAACTCATTGCCGAGCATTGCCCGGATGGGGTGGAGCTCAAGGAGCTCGGCGAGTTGCTCGATTACGAACAGCCGGGGAAATACCTCGTAGATTCGACTGATTACGACGACAGCTACACAACGCCCGTTCTGACTGCTGGGCAAACCTTCATTCTTGGTTATACGAATGAAACTGACGGCATATATCCAGCGTCACCTGAAGATCCCGTCATCATCTTTGATGATTTCACCACAGCATTTAAGTGGGTTGATTTTCCGTTCAAAGCAAAATCTTCAGCAATGAAGATGATTACTCCAAGATCAAAAAACTCGGAAAGCCTCCGATATGCGTATTACGCGATGCAGACAATTGGTTATGAGCCACAAGACCATGCACGCCAATGGATCGGAACATACTCGAAGTTCCGCATTCCTGCTCCGCCATCAAAGGTGCAGCACGAAATCGTAAAAGTGCTTGATACTTTCACCAAGCTGGAGGCGGAGCTGGAGGCGGAGCTGGAGGCGGAGCTGGAGGCGCGTCGGCGACAATACAACTACTATCGCGACCAGTTGTTAAGTTTTGAAGATGGAGAGGTTGAGTGGAAGACGTTGGGGGAGCTTGCTGAAAACCTTGATTCAAAGCGCAAGCCTATAACAAGTGGGCTAAGAGACACTGGCGATATCCCATACTACGGCGCATCGGGTATTGTCGATTACGTTAAAGACTATATCTTTGATGGTGACTTTTTACTGGTTTCTGAAGACGGCGCAAATCTATTGGCACGGAGCACGCCAATAGCATTTAGCGTTAGCGGGAAAAGCTGGGTAAACAATCACGCACATGTGCTTAAATTCGAGACATACGCTGAAAGAAGATACGTTGAATATTACTTGAACAGTATTGATTTAACACCGTATATCTCAGGGGCGGCTCAGCCGAAGCTGAATCAAAAGAATTTAAATGGTATTAAAGTTCCAAATCCTTCACCTGAAGAAAAAGGATATATCGTCGCCATCTTGGACACTTTCGACGCCCTGACCAACTCCATCAGCGAAGGCTTGCCGCGCGAAATTGCATTGCGCCAAAAGCAATATGAGTATTACCGCGAGCTGCTGTTAAGCTTTCCGAAGCCGGAAGATGTGGCGGCCTGATATGAGCAAAACACTCACAGAAATTGCTCAGCAACTGAGCACGCCTAAGACAGTCAGGAAAACTGTCCCGGAAAGAACCAAGGAAGTTGACGAAGCTAAACCCGTTCCAAAGGTGCAGCTGATCTATGCCTTTAATGGCTCGGGCAAAACGCGCCTTTCGCGAGAATTCAAACAGCACATTGCCCCCAAGAACAATGCTGATGAAGTAGAGCAGGCGGAGTTGGCGCGCAACAAGATCCTTTATTACAACGCCCATACCGAAGACCTGTTCTATTGGGATAACGACTTGGTGCAGGATGCCGAGCCAAAGCTCAAAATCCAGCCAAATTTGTTTACTGACTGGGTACTGAAAGATCAGGGGCAAGACCAAAACGTGATAAGTAATTTCCAGCACTACGCCAGTGACAAGCTGACGCAGCACTTTAGTGTAGACTTTTCACAAGTGACGTTCTCCATTCAGAGTGGCGATGATGAACAATCCGGCAATCTGAAAATTTCCAAAGGCGAAGAAAGCATTTTTATCTGGAGCATTTTTTACACTCTGCTCGAACTGGTGATCGGCATCCTCAATATCCCCGAAGCAAGTGACCGCGAAACGGATCAGTTTAACCAGCTGGAATATGTTTTTATTGATGATCCGGTGAGTTCACTGGATGAAAACCATTTGATCGAGCTGGCCGTCAATTTGGCTGATCTGATTAAAGCTAGCCAGTCAGGCCTGAAGTTTGTCGTGACGACACACAGCCCGCTTTTTTATAACGTGCTCTACAATGAGCTAAACAATAAAGCCTGCTATATGCTTGAGCGTTTTGAGGATGGCACCTTTTCCTTGACGGAAAAACATAGCGACTCCAATAAGAGCTTCTCCTATCACTTGTATTTGAAGCAAACACTGGAGAAGGCTATCGCTGAAAATTCAGTTCAGAGGTACCACTTTACGCTATTGCGCAACCTGTATGAGAAAACGGCCAACTTTCTAGGCTACCCGAAATGGTCTGAATTGTTACCCGACGATAAGCAGACCTATTTTAACCGTGTTATTCAGTTTACCAGCCACAGCACCTTGTCGAATGAAGCCGTCACCGAGCCAACGGCGCAAGAGAAGCAGACGGTTAAGTTTTTGCTGGATAATTTGCTGAACAACTATGGCTATTGGCAGCCAGTTGCAGCCAATGGAGATGCCCTTGCCGAATGATCACGCCGTAAAAGTGCAGTTGTTTGAGTCCGTTCACATTCGCACAGCATGGGATGAGATCGAGGAAAAGTGGTGGTTCTCCATAGTGGATGTAGTAACTACGCTCACGGACAGTGTTGATGCCACTGTGTATTGGCGCAAACTAAAACAGCGTCTGAAAGCTGAAGGAAATGAAACCGTGACAAATTGTCACGGGTTGAAAATGCGTGCGGCAGACGGCAAGTTTCGCATGACCGATGTGGCCGACACCCAGCAACTGCTCCGAATCATCCAGTCCATCCCTTCCAAAAAGGCCGAGCCTTTCAAGCGGTGGCTGGCGGAAGTGGGTAGCGCGCGTCTGGATCAACTACAAGACCCGGAGCTGTCCATCGAACAGGCCATGCTGGACTACAAGCGCCTGGGCTATTCGGACAACTGGATCAATCAACGGCTCAAAAGCATCGAGATTCGCAACGAACTAACCGACGAATGGAAGAAACACGGCTTGCAGGAAGGTGCGGAATTCGCCTTTTTGACCGATGTAATTTACAAGACCTGGGCCGGTAAAACAGCGAAGGAGTACAAGCAGTACAAAGGACTAAAGAAGGAAAACCTGCGCGACAACATGACTAACAAAGAGTTGGTCATGAACATGCTTGCAGAGCTGTCCACCAAGGAAATTTCAGAGGCCGTGCAGCCTCAGTCGCTGCCAGAACACGAGGACGTGGCCAAACGCGGCGGAGGTGTTGCGAAAGAAGCCAGGCTAAAACTGGAAGGCGAAACCGGCAAGCCGGTGGTTTGCCCACAAAACGCCAAGGAATTGTGGCTATCAAACAAGGACTCCGTGAATAATGAC
>CAIRBC010000170.1 GCA_903876685.1 uncultured Nitrosomonadales bacterium
CCGTCCCATAAACCACTCCATCCAATGGGTTTCGTAGGGTGCTTTTACGCACCAGAATTTATGGATGCATCGCAAAGGGTGCTTATTGGCACCCTACGTTTTGATTTTTTATGGTTCATTTAATCATCGTGTTGTCCAAAAAATGGAGGAGGATTTTGAATGTTCCGGGAGGTCTGTAATGACCGCTCCTTACATCAATCAAGCGATTCTGTAGAATGGAAGCCATGAGCACAATAACTTTCGACACACCAGAACTTTCTCCGCGAACTACGGACATCAATCAGGGCTTCCGCAGGAGCAGGCAGAGGCTGTGGTGCGCGCTATCGTGCAATCGCATAGCGAGCTTGCAACAAAATCCGATTTACGGAAAATGGAGTTGCGCATCACCATCAAACTCGGCGCATTCCTGTCGGTAGCAGTCGGAATAATCATCGCCGTCCTGCGCGTGGCGCATTGATAACTCATACTTCTCCCTCCTTCATCTACGCTCATTTTGCCGCCTTCATCGCAGCAACTCACTGCGCCTTTAACAATAAGTCAATTATGCAAAAGGCGGGTGCAGAGCCCGCCTTTTTCCAAGCTATCTGAACAACTCATGCCAGGAAACCCGTCTGCCACCCGGACCGTTGGATGATGAATTTATGGAGAAGTCACTGTTAAAGCCGGTGTTACTGGCACCGTATAAGCCGTTAAACGAGTTTGGACTGGCAATATCGATACGAATCGGATTGCCAAGAACATCCGTCAGCAGATAAGTGACGCTTTTATCCGCATTTTCCGTTCTAACGATAGATGAAGTTAATCCAGAACTATAAGTGACGGTGGTAGTGGCGATATTGCCCGATACAGTGCGTGTCTTGGAGGCCACCGTTCCACTGGCGCCTGAAAGATCACCAATTTTGGGATCGGTAGTGGCCGCTAAAATCGCATGAGGCGTGCTGCTGGACGGGTCTGCCGGCGGCCCCTTGACCCAGCCAGCATCACCATAGCAAAATTTATTTTTCTGGTGCCAGAAGGTCGTGTATTCCGCCAACACATAAGTCCCATAATTCCCGGCATTGACGCGCCAGCCGTATTCGGGTAGACCCGCCACACTGGCTTCGATAACCGTGTAGGGTGTATCCGCACGGATCACCTGAATGGTCAAGGCACCGTTGTGACGCACGCCGGATGCGGTTACCGGGGTGGTGCTACTGCTCCAGCCATCGACACCAGGCCCGTCCACGCCGAAGGCGGGTGGTATCACCGGCTGGTACATATTGCCGTCGGCAACGCCGAGCAGCGTAGCTTTGTCGCTATTATGCACGCAACCGGTCTGTGTAGGATGCAGTCCGGCACGGACATCCGCATTGCCCCACCAGTCCTTTGCAGTCAGCGCATCGATCGGCATATTGAAGGCAAAGCTGCCGATATTTGCACGAGTATAGGTGGGTAAGGCAGCCATGCCGGCCGAGGTATTCAGATTGGAGTTGGTGGTAAAGTTTTTCAGGGAAATATAGCCGGCATCGACATTATACAAATAATCATTTCTACCAATATTCAGCTTCACCGCAGGGCTGAGATACTGATTCTGAGCGATGACCTTAAAAGCGGTGCTGGTGCTGGGTATCGCATTGGACAAATTAAAGTCGGGTACGGTGGAATTGAGCATATCCACACCGGTTCTGTCATAGGTATCGTCAAACTGGTGGACATGCTTGGTGCTGGTGCAGCTGGCAAAACCCGAGAATCCTGCGGTGACCCCGCCGCTAAAAGCAGTACTTGTAAGAAAATTACCC
>CAIRBC010000171.1 GCA_903876685.1 uncultured Nitrosomonadales bacterium
CTTGGTGCGCTTACTCCAAAATGGTGCGCAAGCGCACCCTACGGCAAGGTTCATAGGGCACAATTCGGTCGGGGAATTTGCGACAGGGGTCTCTCCCGCAAGCGGGGAGAGCGCAGCGAGGGGGGCGTAGCCGAGAGTACGTCGCTGCGCAAGTTTCACGTTAACCCGACCGACAGAACAATGCTTTACGCCGCCATTTCAGGAACGATCTCAGCCCAAAGATCGTGGGTATCGGAATGCATGATTTTAACTGACACCATATCACCGACCGATAATTCCTGGCCATCCATGATATACACCAATCCATCGATTTCAGGCGCATCAGCGGAACTGCGCGCAATCGCGCCCTCCTCGTCCACCTCATCCACCAGTACCATGATGGTTGTGCCAATTTTCCGTTTCAAGCGCTGCTCGCTGATTTGTTCTTGAAGCTGCATCAGACGAGCAAGTCGCTGCTCTTGTATTTCAGGTGCGACCGGCTCAGGCAGCTGATTTGCCTCTGCCCCCTCGACCGGGGAATAAGTAAAGGCGCCGACACGATCCAATTGCGCCTCAAGCATAAAATCCAGCAGTTCCTGAAACTCGGCTTCGGTTTCTCCGGGAAAGCCTACAATAAAAGTGCTGCGCAGGGTCAGCTCAGGGCAAATCTCACGCCATTTACGGATACGATCCAACACGTCGATGCTGCTGCCGGGTCGCTTCATCAGCTTTAATATTCGCTGATTAGCATGCTGAAACGGAATATCCAGATAAGGCAATAACTTCCCTGCTGCCATCAGCGGAATCACTTCATCCACATGCGGATAAGGATAAACGTAATGCAAACGTACCCAAACGCCCAACTCACCCAGCGCGACTGCCAGTTCGGTCATGCGGGTGCGGATCGGACGCCCGTTCCAGAAACCGGTACGATATTTCAAATCTACCCCATAGGCGCTGGTATCCTGAGAAATTACCAGTAATTCCTTCACCCCTACCTTGACCAGATGCTGCGCCTCATCCAGCACTTCGTTGACCGTGCGACTGACCAGGTCACCGCGCAAGCTGGGAATAATGCAAAAGGTGCAGCGATGATTACAGCCTTCGGAAATTTTGAGATAGGCGTAATGTGTAGGTGTCAGGCGTATCCCTTGCGCAGGAATCGGACTGGTACGCACCCCTGGTGGTTGTGGCACATGCTGATGCACTATTCTCATCACCTCCTCTGCTGCATGCGGGCCAGTGACTGCCAACACCTTGGGGTGCGCCAGTTTCACCACATCGCCCTTGGCACCTAAACAACCGGTAACAATTACCCGACCGTTTTCAGCCAGCGCTTCGCCTATGGCATCCAATGATTCTTCCACTGCACTGTCGATAAAACCACAAGTATTAACCACTACCACGTCTGCATCCTGGTAGTTTGCAGCGATGGCATAGCCTTCGGCGCGCAAACGGGTGAGGATATGTTCAGAATCTACGGTCGCTTTAGGACAACCGAGGGAAATCATGCCGATACTTTGAGGCTTAATCATGTTGCACTTTCAAAATGGAATTAACTACAAACGGTGCAGCACCCGGGGCAATTGCAACACATCGCGTATTTTTATGTCCACGCAAGGAGAATTTTTAGTGCCTTTATTCACCCATATCGTGCGCATCCCCAGGCGCTTTGCTGCAACCAGATTCACCAGACTGTCCTCGACCATAATGCACTGAGCTGCCTTGACATGCAGGCTTTTCATTAAACGAAAAAAACCGTAGGACTGCGGTTTGGGGCAAAAACGCGTCTGCTCGACTGCCATCACCTCGTCAAATAAATCGGCGATTCGCAGCAATTTGAGCACCGCCAGCACGTAAGCTCTCGGTGCATTGGAGAAAATCACCTTTCTGCCCGGCAAATGCAGCAACAGGTGGCGCAGGCGCGGCACCAACAGTACCATCCGCGCCAACTCGGGAAACTGGTGAGTGTGAAATAAAAAATGCGCGGGGTCGGTGCCGTGGTGACGCATCAGACCGCTCAAAGTTGCGCCATAGCGATGCCAATAATGCATGCGCAAGGCACTCGCCGCAGACTCCTCCAGTTGCAAATATTGCTGCAAATAAGCCGTCATGCTGCGGTTAATATGCGGAAAAATATGCGGGCTCGCGTCATGCAACGTGTTATCGAGATCGAACACCCATGTTTTCATTGCGTATTAATCAATGGCTATTTGCTCTTGATCAGCGTACCAACACCTTCGTCAGTCAAAATTTCCAGCAATAGCGCATGCTGGACGCGACCGTCGATGATATGTACCGATCGTACTCCGCTACGCGCGGCATCCAGTGCGGAAGATATTTTTGGCAACATACCACCCGACAGCGTACCATCCGCCAGCAGGTCATCAATTTCCCTGGGCGTCAACCCGGTCAGCAGATTACCGTCCTTGTCCAATACCCCTGGTGTATTGGTCAGCAGGACCAGTTTTTCGGCATGCAGCACTTCTGCAAGTTTACCGGAGACTACATCTGCATTGATATTCAGCGCTTCCCCGTCCCTGCCGACCCCTATCGGTGCAATAACCGGGATGAAGTCGCCTGAATCCAGAAAAGTGATGATCGCCGGGTCAATGCTTTCAATTTCGCCGACCAAGCCGATATCCAGCATTTCTCCCGGTTCATCCTGATTCTGCAACAACATTTTTTTTGCGCGGATAAAGGAGCTATCCTGACCGGTTAGTCCGACTGCCTTGCCACCGTGCCGGTTGATCAGGTTAACGATGTCCTTGTTGAGTTTTCCCAACACCATCTCAACCACGTCCATCGTTTCAGTATCGGTAACCCGCATACCCTGAATGAATTCTCCTTGCTTGCCGACGCG
Organism: uncultured Nitrosomonadales bacterium; assembly: GCA_903876685.1. Classification (GTDB taxonomy): domain Bacteria; phylum Pseudomonadota; class Gammaproteobacteria; order Burkholderiales; family Gallionellaceae; genus Gallionella. The sequence continues at coordinate 2,843 of CAIRBC010000171.1, forward strand.
CTTGAGCATATCGTTGATTTGCGAGCCACCACCATGCACCACTACCGGATTCATCCCGACCAGTTTTAACAACACCACATCCCGTGCAAAATCATCCTGCAACTGCGGATCTGTCATCGCGTTGCCGCCATATTTGATCACAATGGTCTTGTCAAAAAAACGCTGTATATAGGGCAATGCTTCGGAAATGGTGCGTGCTTTCTTGTCAGCGGCTGAAGGGGTAAGTGACATAATATTTCCTGGTTTAAAGTAATCGAAATATAGTTTACTGCTATTATTCATAGTGATAATTCAACCATCACCGCGTCGTCTGAAAGCCCGAATCCGCCACAGTAAGCGTCCAGTTCCTGCCAGATGATTTCCAGCGGCAATTTTTCGCGGTGTATCCGGGTTACCAGTCTTTCCAGTCTTGCCTGACCATATAAAATATGATCAACGGACATGGCTTCAGTCAGGCCGTCAGTGTACATATAGACCTGCATACCGGGCAGCATATCAATTTCAGTATGTGGCTCGAAGTTGTCTACTAATTCGATAATACCCAAGGGCAAGCCTTTTGAACTGCTAGAAGTTATATCTGAGGACAAGTTCATGCAAAGTACCGGTGGCAGACCACAATTCCACAGCTTTAGCTGTTTGCGGTCAGCTGATAGCTCCATTGCACCGGCAGCCATGTAAAGCTGTGTGGGAAGCTGACGATAAAGGATGCGGTTTAATTCTTCTAAAATTTGCTGAACTGAGCAGCCTTCCCCACTCAGACGATAAAAAATATAGGAAACCAGCGGTGCGCCAAACGCAGCCGTCAGGCCATGACCCGAGAAGTCGCCAACCAGCACCTGCTGTGTGCCGTCCGGACGGTAGGCGGACAAAATAATATCACCAGCGGTTCTTTCCAGTGAAGACTGTATATGTCGCAACCGGCGATTATCAAATGGGCTCGCAGAGCGCATACGCGTAACGATGTCCTCCAGTAGTTCCTTTTCGTCCTTGAGGATCAGATTTTTTTCTTCCAGTTCCAGGCGTGCCTGACGTAAGGCGAGTTGTGTCTGCACACGCGCCTTGACGATTGCAGGAATAACCGGTTTGGTCAAATAGTCTACCGCGCTGACTGACAATCCCTGTACTTCATTTTCTGTTTCGGACATCGCCGTAATGAAAATGACCGGGATCTGACTGGTCAGTGGATTTGCTTTGAGTCTGCGACACACTTCATAACCATCCATACCCGGCATCATAATATCGAGCAGGATCAGACTGGGCAAGGGTTCGACCAGCGCCAGACGCAACGCAAGTTCACCATTAATGGCGGGGCGCAGTACATAAAGTTCGTGCAACACCCCCTTGAGTACATCAATGTTTTCAGGCGTATCGTCGACCACCATAATGGTCGGTTTTTTAATATTTTTTTGGATCATGAGCGTGTTTCTGTCAAGGACTGAGAGTCAGTACAATGCTCGCTGATTTCAGTAACCAGCAGCACATTTGCACAATCATAAGCAATTCTATAGCCTACCAGACCGTATTAAAACACACATTGTAACGGCTCAGTCGGCAATTTACTTGCAATAAATGATTCTCACCGTTCATTCCAGCCAGATGAAGGTACCCATCCGTCCGGTCACGCCTTCACGGCGATAGGAAAAGAATTTCTCGCGCTCGCGGTAAGTACAGTATTCGCCGCCATAAATTTGCTGGATACCCAACAGATTAAGTCGCAAGCGCGCCAAGGCGTAAATATCCGCAAACCATTTTCCGGTGTTGCCACTGACGAATGCCGATGCGGCTTGCGGTTGCGGGCCTAGAAAAGCGCTGCGGACTTCATCGCCTACTTCAAAAAACTCCTGGCTGATAGCCGGACCCAGCCAGGCCAGTAAATTTTGCGGTGCAACCTCCATCGCTGCGACAGTCGCTTCGATTACGCCCGCCGCCAGACCTTTCCAGCCGGCGTGCGCTGCAGCCACTACACTAGCTTGTCTATCGCACAGTAGTACCGGCAGACAATCCGCCGTCATGATCGCGCAAATTGCCTGACGCTTCCTGGCGATACAGGCATCGGCTGCTGGCAATAAAATCGCCTGATCCGCACTGACTACCCGCTTGCCATGCACTTGATTCAGCCACAACGGTTCGCCGGGCAAGTCCAGCAAACTGCGGTTTTGCTGGACATGTTGCGGGTTGTCCCCGACATGACAGCCCAGATTGCACTGAGCAAAGGGGGCGATGCTCACGCCTCCCAACCTTGTGGTTTGAAAGGCTTTAACCTGCAAGGGCGCAGGCCATTCAGGAATTAACTTGTTCATTTCCTTATAGTTAAACGTATTTGTTCAAGTAATTTATGCATATCCATTGGCAGCGGCTTATGCCATTCCATCAACTTACCGCTCTCGGGATGTTCCAGCGCAAGACGGGTTGCGTGCAAAGCCTGGCGCGGAAAGCCTTGCAAAATATCTCGCAACTCGGGCAGGCATTTTTGTGTACCCTTATGATAAACGCGATCTCCCACTAGTGGATGGCCTATATGCGTCATATGCACGCGAATCTGATGGGTACGCCCGGTTTCCAGATTGCAACGCAACAAGGTACAGGAAGTGAATTTCTCAAGAATCTGATAATGGGTAATAGCCGGTTTGCCGTGTTCCACCACCGCCATCTTGACGCGTTGCGCGGGATGGCGGTCTATGGGTGCATCCACCGTTCCACCCTGGCGCACTTCATTCCATACCAGCGCCAGGTATTCACGTTTTACCGTGCGTGCCTGCAACAATCTCACCAGCGCAGTCTGTGCCGTCAATGATTTGGCGACCACCATCAAACCGCTGGTATCCTTGTCCAGACGATGAACGATACCGGCACGAGGTATGCTTTCCAGCTGCGGCGCATAGTGCAGCAATGCATTCAACAAGGTGCCTTCCCAGTTGCCGCTGCCCGGATGAACCACCAGACCTGCCGGTTTGTCAAGAACCAGCAGTGCATCATCTTCGTAAATAATATCCAGCGCGATGTCTTCGGCCTGATAGGGCAGCTCGGCTGGATGCAGTTGCGGCATCACCTGAATTTGCTCGCCGCCCCAAACTTTTTGTTTCGTGCTGGCAGCCACTCCGTTGAGGCTGGCCAGACCGCTGGTGATCCACTCCTGCAAGCGGCTGCGCGAATATTCGGGTAGGAGTCTGGCCAGTGCCTGGTCGAAGCGCAGGCCTGCAAATTCATCCGGCACGATAAATTGTTGCGAATCATCGTTGGCAAATTCTGTAACTGCGTCTGCAATTGAAACTTGTTGCATAGTAGATAGCCCGCTTTTGCTATAATCGCTTAAATATTTTTCGGAATTAGTCATGCGCCATAGTTTAGCCTTATTTTTACTGTTTACGTTAACTGCTTGCAGTTTATTCGAGACTACGCCGGATGATAGCTCGCAAACCAAGTCTCAGCAGTCCGCCAAGGAACTGTACGACGAGGCCAAAGGGCAGATGAAAGATGGCAATTATGAAGCGGCCATCAAAAATTACGAGCTACTGCAGTCCCGTTATCCTTACGGCCGTTATGCACAGCAGGCCTTGATGGAAACCGCCTATTCCTATTACCGGCAGGGTGAAGCAGAATCGGCGATTTCTGTAGCCGACCGTTTTATCAAACAATATCCGGATAACCAGAATGTGGATTATGTGTATTATGTCAAAGGCTTGGCCAATTTTTACGCCGATTCCGGCTTTCTGAAGAATTTAAGCGGCCAAGATCCTACCGAGCGAGACCCCAAAGCCGCCCAGGATTCCTTCGCCGCCTTCAAGGATCTGGTGACTCGTTTCCCAAAGAGCAAATATGCACCTGACTCCCGGATACGCATGCAATATCTGGTGAATGCGCTCGCAAAATATGAATTGCATGTCGCCTCATACTATTTGCGGCGCGGTGCCTATATCGCAGCGGTAAACCGTGCACAAAGTGTATTGACGCAATATCCAAGCAGCCCTTCGACACGAGATGCGCTGGGAATCATGGTAAAAGCTTATGACGCGCTGGGCATGACCCAGTTGCGTGATGATGCACAACGGGTGCTGGAAAAAAACGGCGGATCGGATGCAGCTATTGCACAAGCCGGCAAGCCCAAGGAGAAAACATGGTGGCACTTCTGGAAATGAATTTTTGTGGCATTTGTGGCGCTGCCGTTGAATTGCGCTGCCCGAGTGATGATAACCGGCAGCGCCACATTTGTGTTGCCTGCGGCATGGTTCATTACCAGAACCCTAAAATGGTGATTTGCGCGTTACCGGAATGGCAAGGCAGTATTTTACTATGCCGCCGCGCCATCGAGCCACGTTACGGTTTATGGACAGTGCCCGGCGGCTTTATGGAAAATGGCGAGAGCACCGCAGCAGCTGCCATTCGCGAGACCCTGGAAGAAGCCAATGCGCGCATCGAAATACACGACTTGTATACCATGTATAGTCTGCCTTACATTAACCAGGTACATTTTATGTTCCGCGCCCGGTTGCTGGATCTGGACTTCTCGCCAGGACAGGAAAGCCTGGAAGTCAAACTTTTCGCCGAAACAGACATTCCTTGGGATGAAATAGCCTTCCGCCCGGTCAAATTAAGCCTGGAGCATTATTTTGCAGATCGCCGCACAGCGCATTTTCCTTTCCATATGGGCGATTTATTTCCCCCAAAACGCAGCTAGTGACTACACAGCACTTCACAGCGACGCATTTTTTGGTTAGGATGTCGTCTGAAATCCGGCAAGCCATCCAGAACCAGTTGCTTATTACCGATCAACAACCCTTTTTCAAATTGAGACCTAATCATGAGCGAACACATACAATACGTATCCGATGCCACATTTGATGCAGAAGTATTGCAATCTACCCTGCCTGTATTGGTGGATTACTGGGCCGAATGGTGCGGTCCCTGTCGAATGATCGCGCCGATACTGGAAGAAATCTCCAAGGAATATGTCGGTCGTCTGGCCGTTGCCAAATTAAATGTAGATGAAAACCAGCAAACACCAGCAAAATTCGGCATACGCGGCATTCCCACACTGATGCTTTTCAAGAATGGCGACATCGCAGCGACCAAAGTTGGCGCACTTTCCAAGTCACAATTGACAGCTTTTATTGACAGCCACATCTAAACCGTTTACTGTCCTGTCCGCATCACCTCCTGTATCGTCTGCCGAGTGCTTCCTCTGGGCCAAATAACATTTTAAACGAATACGCTACAGGATATGCGGGTGGGATTTCCACCTAACGACTCTTCATAATCCTCAATTCAGCACCGCTATGCACCTATCCGACCTAAAAACCAAACATGTCACCGAACTCGTTGAAATGGCCGCTGCCAATCAAATCGAGAATGCCAACCGAATGCGCAAACAGGATCTTATTTTTGCGTTGCTGAAAAGCCAGGCGAAAAAAGGGGAAAGTATTTTTGGCGATGGCACACTGGAAATATTGCCAGATGGCTTCGGTTTTCTGCGCTCCCCTGACACCTCCTATCTGGCAGGACCGGATGATATTTACGTCAGCCCCAGCCAGATTCGCCGCTTCAACCTGCATACCGGCGATTCGATCGATGGCGAAATCCGCACCCCAAAGGATGGCGAGCGTTATGTCGCTCTGGTCAAGGTGGACAAGGTCAATGGCGATCTGCCTGAAAATGCCAAGAACAAGATACTGTTTGAGAATCTCACCCCGTTATTTCCGACCCGACCACTGATTCTGGAACGTGATATACGCGCCGAAGAAAATACCACCGGGCGCATCATCGATATCGTGGCGCCGATCGGCAAAGGCCAGCGCGGCCTGCTGGTTGCTTCGCCGAAATCCGGCAAGACCGTGATGCTGCAGCACATCGCGCATTCCATTTCAGCCAATAGTCCCGATGCCACCCTGATCGTGCTGCTGATCGACGAGCGTCCCGAAGAAGTCACCGAAATGACCCGTACCGTTAGAGGCGAAGTAGTCGCGTCCACTTTCGACGAACCGGCCAGTCGTCATGTGCAGGTCGCCGAAATGGTGCTGGAAAAAGCCAAGCGCCTGGTGGAGCACAAGAAAGATGTGGTGATCCTGCTGGATTCCATCACCCGTCTGGCACGCGCCTATAACACCGTAGTTCCTTCTTCCGGCAAGGTCTTGACCGGCGGCGTAGATGCAAATGCGCTGCATAGACCCAAACGTTTCTTTGGTGCCGCGCGCAATATCGAGGAAGGCGGTTCGCTGACCATTATCGCAACCGCACTGGTCGATACCGGTTCGCGCATGGACGATGTGATTTACGAAGAGTTCAAGGGCACCGGCAACATGGAAATCCATCTGGATCGCCGTATGGCCGAAAAACGCATTTATCCCGCGATCAACATCA
>CAIRBC010000172.1 GCA_903876685.1 uncultured Nitrosomonadales bacterium
AAATAAGCGTCTATTTTATGCAGATTTACCCGAAACGACAAATTAAGTATATCTTCCTTGTCTCCTAGAAAATGCTTCGAATCCAAGGCAGCCCCATCGGCACTGATATTGGAGATGAGCGCAGGAATTGCCTTGGCGTTATTAACTGAATTGCGATTCTGTACCGCCGCAATAATACGGGTCTTGATCCTGACCGCCTTGCGTATCATTATCCCTTTGATGCTCTCGGGAAATGACAGGTGCAAATAATCATAAGGGTTCTTGACTATCCGCTGCAAGGTACATGAAAAACCGAACGCATTCTGCCCGGAGAAAGAACGCATAGTGACTTTGAGACCCTCCTTTAATTCTGGTTTTTCACCTTTTGCGCCGGAGGGGCTAGTCACCAGCAGGCTGACACCCCTGATAAAACCAATCACTTTGACAAAATAACTTTCGCGTCCCAATTGTGCAGAAGGTTCCAGTTGTAACCGGCTTTCCACTTTCAATTTCATATCATCGAAAGTGAATTGCGGGGAAGCGTCATTGCCTGGTTCCTCAAGGGTACTCGCGGCGGGAACTTCCTTTTCAGTAACGGCGAAATTCTCAAACGACAGTTCGCGACAAGCTCCCTGTGCCAGCAACTCGTCCATATGTTCCTTGTCACGGACGATGCTGCCACGCTCTATCAACATATTATGCTGCTGGTCATACAACGGCCAGGACAAGGATTTACCTAGCGCAATATCGCTTCTACTAATCAGAATCAGACTCATAATACTTTACTCTTCAGCGAAAGTCGGGTTAAAACCCTTGTTAGAGAAGGGCTAACCCGAACAGCTATTTTTGCTGCGTTTCGATTTGCACCAGCGGCTCGCTTTCCACATAGACTTCGCGCTGTCGCGTGCGGCGACGCGTGGGTGCATTGCCAGAATTAGTCTCTATGGATAATAGCTTGCCAGGGTCTGTTTCGATTTGCAACAAACCTTCGCCTGTAGGTACAATCACTTGGGTAAGAGGAGTCACCACCGGCGCTAATGGAACGACTACCGATGCCGCTGGAACGACTACCGGTGCCACTGAAACTTCTGGTATCCCCGGTGCCACTGAAACTACTACCGGCACCACTGGAACCTCTGGCACCACTGGAACCTCTGGCACCACTGACACCGCTACAGGTGCAACTGTAACGATAGGCGCTACGGGTGCAACTGGAACTTCTGGAGCTGCTGGAACTTCTGGAACCATTGGAACTTCAGGAGCTACTGAAGCGACAGTTACTACTGCAACCTCTGACGTAAGCGGTGCCACTGGCGTTGCAGTTGCAATGAAGCCTTCAGGGTAAGCCACGTACTCTATTGGTTTCGCGACCGGGACGGTAGAAACCGGCTCCACAGATGATACTTCTCCATTGCTTGGCGCAATATCTCCATCCGCTAACGGAACCTCACGACGCTCACGTTCACGGCGACCACCACGGCGCCCACGACGGCGTGCACTTTCGCGTGCGGTATTTTCTTCGGTTTGCTCTACTGACTCAACTTGCATGACTGCAGGCACAGCAGTCTGTGGCACCGGCACAGGCTTTTCTTCGACTTGCTGTGCAGGCACTACGCGAGGAGGGCGAGGTGGACGGGGTGGACGTGGCGGACGCGGCTCGGCTTGAGGCTGCAGCTCGGCAGGCTTGCTTGTCACTTCGGGAGTCGCCGTTTTTTCGCCGCGCTCGCGGCGTGCTGGCTCACCCCGTTCACGGCGTTTATTGCCTTCACCACGTTCGCTCCGTTCGCCGCGTTCATTTTTTTCTGTACGCTCTCCTTTTTCGAAACGTTCGTTGCGCTGTGGCTGGCTGCGCGGCACGCTTGCTACCGGTTTGGCAGGTTCCTCTGCACCCAGAGATTTGAACCAGCCCAATATATTGCCCAGTAACGAAGTTTGCGGTTTAACTTCTTCCACCTGTTTGGGTGCAGGCTGAGCAGGGGTGATCCCTTGCACTACTGCTTTGGCTCGGGTAGCTTTCTGCTGCTCTTGCGCAGGAGTCAGCGGCTTTTCTTCCAGCGGTTTTTCCACCAGTTTATAGCTGGCTTGCACGTCGCCTGAAAGGTCGTCCTGACGCAAACGGTTGATGCTGTAGTTGGGCGTTTCAATATGCGGGTTTGGAATCAACGTGATAGACACTTTCAGACGTTGTTCGATGCGATGGATATCGGAACGTTTTTCATTCAACAGGAAAGTGGCCACATCCACCGGAACTTGCACATGCAGCGCCGCACTGGTTTCCTTCATCGACTCTTCCTGGATGATGCGCAGGATATGCAATGCGGAAGATTCGGTACCACGGATGTGACCGATGCCACTACAACGCGGACAGGCCGTGTAATTACTCTCGCCCAGACTGGGTTGCAGGCGCTGGCGAGACAGTTCCAGCAAGCCAAAACGAGATATTTTGGCAGTCTGCACACGCGCCCTGTCATAGCGCAGCGAGTCGCGCAGACGGTTTTCCACATCGCGCTGATTACGACTACTTTCCATGTCAATAAAGTCGATCACAATCAAGCCGCCCAGATCGCGGATACGCAATTGACGGGCGATTTCTTCTGCTGCCTCAAGGTTGGTATTAAAAGCGGTGGACTCGATGTCCGAGCCTTTGGTAGCACGCGCCGAGTTGATGTCGATCGCGGTCAGTGCTTCGGTATGATCAATCACGATAGCGCCGCCTGAAGGCAGACGCACTTCCCTGGCATGCGCTGATTCGATCTGGTGTTCGATCTGGAAACGGGAAAATAGCGGCACATCATCGACATAGCGCTTGATACGGTCAACATTATTCGGCATGACCGTACTCATGAAGGCCAGTGCCTGCTGATATACATCTTCGGTATCGATCAGGATTTCACCGATTTCCGGATTGAAATAGTCGCGGATGGCGCGCACCACCAGGCTGCTTTCCAGATAAATCAGCGAAGGCGCCTTTTCATTTTTTGCAGCTCCCTCGATCGCGTCCCACAATTGCTTGAGATAATCCAGATCCCATTGCAATTCTTCTTCGTTACGCCCGATGCCTGCGGTGCGGGCGATAATGCTCATGCCCTGAGGCACTTCCACATGCGACAGCACTTCGCGCAGTTCATCGCGCTCTTCACCTTCGATGCGCCGCGACACACCGCCACCGGAAGGATTATTCGGCATCAGCACAATGTAGCGACCAGCCAGGCTAATGAAGGTGGTCAGGGCTGCACCCTTGTTACCACGCTCGTCCTTTTCCACCTGCACCAGTAATTCCTGGCCTTCGCGCAACGCCTCCTTGATCGAAGGGCGATTGCCGCAGCCTGCCTGAAAATAAACAGGTGCCACTTCCTTGAACGGCAGAAAACCGTGCCGATTTCCACCATATTCGACGAAACAGGCTTCCAGACTGGGTTCGAGACGGGTGATTACCGCCTTGTATATATTACTCTTGCGCTGTTCCTTGCCGGCGGTTTCAATGTCGAGGTCGATCAGTTTCTGACCATCCACAATGGCGACGCGGAGTTCTTCCGGTTGCGTCGCATTAAATAGCATACGTTTCATTTATTACCTCCCGCGCTCTGACACGGGCAAGTCCAGGCTACACGCGATCAGGTGTATGAGTAGAGCAATCGTGCAATCATATGTCGGTTGGGCAAACGGTTGGTCAAATCATTTCTCTATCGGTAGCATGTCTAAATATTCTTATTGTGAACTGCTGCCTAGGCGGTTGCGAGTGGATTGCGCTAACGAATCCATTCCAAACGGCCTTTGCAAAAGCTCTCGGTGAATCAGCAATGGCTGACTCACGAAAATCCACAGGTGCTTTGAGCGCATAAATCAATTACTATCACTGCTGGTTCCGGTGAGCGATATTAACCGGGCTGCGGTTTGGAGGTGGTGGCTAGTCAAATTTCCCGCTCTTTAGAGCTTGAGAATGACCTGCCTGAGTTGCCTGCTTTTGTTGCAAAGCGCCATCGCTTGCAACGAACATTCTGCTGGCGGGGAACACATCCCGAAATTACCTTGAACCCAAAACACGCGAACGGCGAAGTATAAGCAAAATGAATGGTTTAAGCAAAGATTCTGTGGCTTTTCTTACAATTGATGAAAGTGGCGAGGCACAGCGCATCGACAATTTCCTGTTTCGTCAACTAAAAGGCGTTCCCAAGAGCCATATCTACCGCATTTTGCGGGGCGGAGAGGTACGGGTCAACAAGAAAAGAGTCGATCAGACCTACCGGCTAAAACTGGGAGACCTGCTGCGCATTCCACCGATACGCGTCGCAGAAAAACATGAAATTGCCCATCTGCATATTCCCACTAGCGAGTTTGAGATTCTTTATGAAGACGACGCACTACTGGTCATAAACAAGCCTTCCGGCGTAGCGGTGCATGGCGGCAGCGGCGTGAGCTTTGGCGTCATCGAACAAATGCGCAACGCCCGGCCGCAGGCGAAATTTCTGGAACTGGTGCATCGACTGGATCGCGAAACTTCTGGCGTATTGCTGCTGGCAAAGAAACGTTCTGCATTAACCGCAATGCACGAGATTATGCGCGTAGGCAACAGCGACAAACGCTATTACGCGCTGGTTTTGGGACAATGGAAGAATACCCGGCAGCATGTCAAGCTGCCGCTATACAAATTTGATACCCCGCAGGGTGAGAAGCGCGTGATGGTCAGGGAAGACGGCCAACCTTCGCATACCATATTTACCTTGCAAAAAAGCTGGCCTGATTACAGCCTGCTGGAGGCGGAACTGAAGACCGGCCGTACTCATCAGATTAGGGTGCATCTGTCACATCTGGGCTTTCCGATTGCCGGGGACGACAAATATGGCGATTTTGCGCGCAATCGAGAATTAATGAAGCAGGGATTGAAACGTATGTTCCTGCACGCCCACAGCATTGCCTTCGCGCATCCCTTGACCGGAGTCCCTATGCATCTTCAAGCACCCTTACCCAAAGAACTGGAAAATTTTATTGCAAAGCTGGATATTCAAGGTTGAGCAAAATATCAAGCACAGTGCCAGACCTGGTATCAGTTTTTGGTTTTACTCAAAAATACCGTGACTTCTTCGCGGTCGTGGTATAACTGTTTGGCAAACATTTTATAGTTAATGCCCTCCATATCCAGTCTTTTACGGAGGCCGGAAAGCGCGCTGTCCAGCGCCGCGAGACGTTGCTTCATCGGCAATTTCAGATTGAATATCGCGTGTTTGCACAGACCTTCTGCGAACCATTCCTCGATCAGCGCAGCCACCCTGGCGGGTTTTTCCACCATATCGCATACCAGCCAATCCACCCCTTTTTTCGGCCTGAACTTAAACCCGTCCTGTTTCAAATGCTGTACCAGCGGATGTTTGGCCATCGAACCCTTCATCGGGCCATTGTCTATCGCCGCGACTCTGAGTCCGCGCCTGACCAATTGCCAGGTCCATCCGCCGGGTGCTGCACCAAGATCTACTGCCTGCATCCCCGAACGTAACAAACGCGTCTGCTCACTCTTATCCATGAACACCTCAATCGCTTCGGCAAGTTTCAACGTGGAGCGACTGGGTGCGTCACCCGGCATCGACTGACGCACGATACCCATTAACGCGGCGGCACTGTTATAGGGATCGCTAGTACCGATCAATACGGAACTTTTATCGGGAAAGAAAATATGCAGGCGCGGTGCTTTTTGCAAGGGATCGATACGTTCGCCAAGAGCTTCTTCCAGTAAGGGTTGAAAACGTCGGGTAAAAGCCGAAAGTGTTTTACCCTCATTGGTATCTGGCACTTCCAGCCACAGGGCGCTAAAGGTGCCGAGCAGTTGTGCAAGCACCGCCAGTATCGGACTGAGCCGATCGCGCTCCGGCAGCGTAGTCAATGTGTGATGCAGACTGATTAATTGCCGCGCAAATACTAGTCGGGAAAAAGTGAACGTCTGCTGGTTATGCGCGATCACCACATAACCGCTTTCGGCGACAATCGCGGGTTGTTCGGCAATCACCGGACGTTGTACACTGGCCTGGCGCAAGGCTTCCTGCGCGCACTCCTGTTCGAAGCCCGGACGGCAATATAACAGGCTGTAATGGATGATTGGTTTATTCATGACGCGCATTGTGGCACAGGTGGTGGTAATATCTATAGCTTTTGCGTGGCGGTTATGCGAAAGCGTTACGATTTGCTGGTATTTGACTGGGACGGCACCCTGATGGATTCGACTGCGGTCATCGCAGGCTCCATACAGGCGGCGTGTCGCGATTTGGCCTTGACCGTTCCCTCGGATGAAGCCGCGCGTCATGTGATCGGTCTGGGTCTGGTAGAAGCATTGCAACTTGCGGTACCTGAGGCACCCGAGTCCATGTATGAAGCGCTGGTGGCGCGTTATCGTCATCATTTTCTGTCTCAGGATCAAAGGATTCCGCTGTTTCACGGTGCGCGCGAAACCATCCTGGAATTACATGAGCAAGGCTATCAACTGGCAATTGCCACCGGGAAAAGTAATATGGGGCTGGCTCGAGTACTGGAGTCCACCGGCCTTGCAGGTTATTTTCATGCGACTCGCACGGCGGATCAGACTTTTTCCAAGCCGCATCCAGCCATGTTACTGGAATTGATGGAGGAACTGTCGGTCGAGGCGCAACGCACCTTGATGATAGGCGATACTACCCACGATGTTCAGATGGCAAAAAATGCTGGGGTAGATGCGCTGGCGGTGGGATACGGCGCACATCCACCAGAACAGCTGCAACCATTGAATCCGCTTGCGCTGCTAATGAATTTTGCAGATTTACGCGCATGGCTGCGAGCTTGCGCTTAACTTTTTATTAAAGGATTACGATGTCTGAGCAAAACAATTGGGAACGGGGTGTGCTTGAAAAACTGGCGATGTCGGCGCTACAGGAACAACGCCGCGCTCGGCACTGGGGGATATTTTTCAAAGTGCTGACCTTTGGCTACCTATTCGTACTGCTGTTTCTGTTCATGGGTTGGTTCGACAAGAAAGACAGCGGACTGGGTGCCGGAAAACATAGCGCGCTGATAGAAATGGAGGGCGTGATAGCACCGGATAGCCGCGCCAGCGCCGATAACATGATTGCCAGCCTGCAGGATGCCTTCAAGGATAAAGCCACTCAAGGCGTGATCATGCGCATCAATAGTCCCGGCGGCAGCCCGGTGCAAGCCGGAAAGATCAATGATGAAATCCGTCGTCTGCGTGCCAAGAATCCGACTATTCCACTGTATGTGGTGGTAGAAGATATTTGCGCTTCAGGTGGCTACTATGTAGCGGTAGCCGCAGACAAGATCTATGTGGACAAAGCCAGTCTGATCGGCTCGGTCGGCGTACTGATGGACGGTTTTGGCTTTACCGGAACCATGGAAAAACTTGGCGTAGAACGGCGACTGATTACCGCCGGCGCAAACAAGGGCTTTCTCGATCCCTTCTCGGCAGCCAACCCGGCGCATCAGGCCTACGCGAAGCAGATGATCGCGGAAATCCATCAACAATTCATCGAGGTGGTCAGACAAGGACGCGGCAAACGACTCAAGGAAACACCCGACACCTTCAGCGGCCTGATATGGAATGGGCAAAAGGGCGTGGAGCTGGGGCTGGCCGATGGCTATGGCAGCCTGGAATCGGTGGCGCGCGATATCATCAAGGCGGAAAAAATTGTGGATTTCACCGTCAAGGAAGGCTTCGCGGACCGTCTGGCGAAGCGTTTTGGCGCAGGCGTCGCCAGCGCGCTCAGTTTCTCGGCGCAGGGAGGCGTTTCTTTCAAGTAAACAAAGCTGCCTGCCGTCGAACACAGTCCCTACTATTTCCCCACAAAACCGACCAGCGGCTTTGTTTTGCAGACGAACGGCTTTAACAAATTCATCTGATTAAAACATAATGACGGCGTAGCGTATTCATTAAAGTTGCAAGGGAATCGTAGCTTTCCTTTCAGCTGGAATCAACATTAGAGCATAATAATGAGAACCAGAATTTTTCACGCTGGCGTAACCATGATAGAGTTGATGATAGTCGTCTCTATCGCAGCCCTCATGGCGGCCATTGCGGCACCCTCTTTCGCCGACTTCATTTACAGCACTCGACTAGCCTCGACCATGTCGCAACTCACCAGCGACCTGACCCGTGCCAGGAGCGAAGCCATCAAACGCAACGCGCGAGTGCTATTCTGCAAACGTTCAGGATCAGGTTGTGTCAGTGGCACCCATTATGAAACCAGCGGTTGGGTGGTTTGTTATGATCAGGACATGAATAATGTCTGTGATGTCAGCACCCCGGATAACCCGAATCCGATCGTGGTGCATGATCCGCCTGCCTCAATGACGCTAAGGCTTGCCAGACCTGACGCGAGTACCGCACCGATCTTTTTCAACCCCAATGGACGCCAGGGTGCTGGAACTCCCGTTACCATGACTTTAACTTTGATCAAACCCGATGGCACACCGATAACGGGCACTTCATATGCCACTTCCAGCGTCGCCACCATCTCAGTAACTGGCAACATATCCAAACAATAGGGGGCTATGCCATGCGCCTTGACCTGAATACTTATGCTAACGGATATAGCAATGAAGCCACCCCTGATAATGAAACCGCCATGTCCGTCCCCCTGATAGACCCACTAGCCACTCCACTAGCTTGCCAAA
>CAIRBC010000173.1 GCA_903876685.1 uncultured Nitrosomonadales bacterium
ACTTGGTTGCTGTCTTTTAGCAACCTAGTGGAGTGGCTAGTGGGTTCATCAGGGAAACAGGCATGGCGGGTTTCATTATCAGGGGTGGCAGTGTGCCATGCCCGTTAGAGGTTATGAAACAAAATAGCTGCCTGAACTGACAGCCTGAATCACGCCGCCGAATCCAGAGGTGTCTGCGATCTGGATGTTTGAATAGTTTGTCGAAACAAAACGCATCGTGGTCACGCCATTGGCCAATAAAAGCGACTGGATATATGGACCGCCCATACCTGCCGAGCCATCTGGTTGAAATATCGCTGGTAGCCGCCCCTCAAAGCTTGTGCCGGAGGTTATAAGCACCGGGGCATACGGCAGACCATTTAAAATAATGTCTCCAGACCCGCCGGTAAACGTTGCGTACAACACCAGCTTGAAATGGAGAATATTTCCGACACGCTGGTATTTGAATGAGCGAGTGGTATAACTGACCGACGTAGGATTGCTGACCGATCCAGTCACGGTCAGTCCAGTTGTGACTTCGCCCTCCTCATACCAGTCCAGTGTTTTGGAATCTGTGATTGTGCTGTTTGGCAGCACAATCCCATACTTCGAGAAGTATGGTTTATAAATGGTGGTCATGTTTGTACCTTAAGCGGAAACCCGCGTGACTAAAAACTTGATGGTCGTGGTTGTGCCACTGGCTGCAGTAAATAGGAGGTTGACGTTACCGGAAGTAAGTACGACATCAAAACTGCCGAGACTGCCTGCCGTTTGCATGTCATTCGTCCAATTAAAATCAACCGTCACACCATCGGTGCTGATAGTGAGCTGTGCTACATGCAAAGACGAGCCGCAACGAATCGAAACTTCGTATTTTGCATAGGCATAGGCCGAGGCCAAAAATGTGTCGAGCAGGTGCTGAGTGGTATCCAGCGTTTGCAGCGTGCCGGTGGTTATCTGACCATAGTTCAGATTTATGATTGAAGTAGTGCCACCACCGATGCTGTTCCATCCTGAACCAGTGTTGAGCATCAGGCTACTGCCGACGAAAGCCAGACCTGCCATGCCAGACGGCGGGTTGTACAGTGGTGGAGCACCAAGCTTGTTGCCGTGACAGTGGCCGTAATAATTATTGGTGTAACCGGGACCGCCCTCGGCAAACAAACGCAGCGGCGTGACATCATTATTGCCGCAGCTGAAATTCACCGTGTAGCCATTGATTTGCCATCCGAGCAAATTCAGAATCGGCGCATTCCAGGTACTGCTGTTATATACACCTACATTGGGCAACGCCAGTGTGGTTACTGCTTGCTCGGTTGAATAGTTGAGACCTGTGGCACCAAAGGCATCTACATAGGCGGCAACCACATAATAGGTCGCCGCTGGAGTCAACCCGCTAACACCTGAGGCTAGAGCACTGCCGTTATAAAGCAGAGTGGCATCGGCAGGGGTAAAGCCGGAAGTCAGGCTTCCCCAAACCCGCACCCCGGCCAGGTCGTGATCGCTACAGGGCGAAAGCGAGAAATTGAAGCCGCCGAACGTGGGCGTCAGACTCAGGCTCATGGCGCAGCGGGTGCAGGATTGGATACGGTGAGCCCAAAGGCCGGACCGGGCGATAGCTGGTTATGAATGCCACGCGCTTCAACGATAAGCGTAAAAGTTCTGACCGGTGTCCCCGTGTTATCCTCTACATTCTTCTCCCAGGTATAGGTATAAAACGGATCGGTGCTGTATTCGACCCGGAGCACCGTAGAACCCGAAAATACAGTGATTTTGTAATCCCTGAACCACAGCGGTGGGGCGAAGGTATTGCTGCCACCTGTAAGATAATAAGTCGCCGGAGCAGTAATATTGTTCCACTTGAATTTTGCATCTCGTCCAGAAAACGTCCACAAACTACCTACCAGTGTCCCACCCACCAGAGTCAGCCCGGACACATCGCTAATTACAGGAACCGAAATAATCGCAGATACCGCTGCTGTCCAGTCACTTGTCACTCCTCGCCTGCTCACAGCACGCACCTGAAACAACCAGGTACCTGGCTTCAACGTTTCAACAAACAGTGATGTTCCGCTGGCAGGAGGTAACGGACTGTAATCGCCAGCTTCCTGCAATTTGTATTGCAACTCGTAGTGATCTACAAAATAGTCTGGTGAAGCTGACCACGAGAGCATCACGCTTCCGGTAGTCATAAAGTCACCCACATTGGCCACCAGTGCGCTTGGTGGCTGACAAACGGAAGGATTCGGAAGCTGGGTGTCCGGTGCTGCATCGCGAATGCTGGCATCACCCAGGTTCCAGTCGTAATTGGTGGGCGCTTCTTCCATCAGGAGCAGGTCGATACCGCCTTCTTGAGAAAACGACCATTTCATGATGATGAACGGCTTTTTTACCCAACCGAGCCAGGCGATGCTGAGTGGAACCACATCGCCGACCGCTCGATTGAGCAGGGTAAGTTTGCCGGGAAAGGTCACAGAAATTCCCTGACGTGAGCGCTCTAACAGGATTTTGGCGATACGCTGTGCGGTCTGATCATCCGTGGTATAGGGCAAAATCAGATCGTTCGGGATGACCTGGCCGCCATCTTGTGTGACATAAACCTGATTTCCGACAGGCGGAAAATCGGAGGGTTGCCAGAAGTTGATCGGGTCGCAGTAGGTGCCTCGCACCTCGTTAAACAAATCGACAAGCGACAGACGTGGATTCACCTGCAAAGCTCCGCGCAAATCGTCCTCGGTCAGACCCGGGTCTGAAATATCTGGCGCACGCCATTTCCCAGACAGAATGCGGTACAGACCCTGTGTAAATACCACCATCCCGGCACCTGCCGTCAGCATCTCGTTCAGGATACTTTGGGGTGTCTTGTCGGTCGTAAAAGTGCCGTTGCAGGTATAGCGCCTGCGGCCAAGCAGGTTGACCGAATGAAAGCCGGTGCCGGTAAACGAACAGTTGCACACTGTTCCTGCCAGTGCTTCAGCAATACTCGTGCTCAGTTGCAATTTCCCGACTGCGGGAACATGTGCGTAATATACCCCGGAGAAGGGTCCTGAGGTATAGCCCGTGTGTTCAATATATAGCTGGTCACCGGTTCGCACATCGAAATTGGCCAGGTGCGCGCCCCAGGCATTGCTGCTGTCCAAAGTCATGGTCAAATTATCGGCATCGACCGTAAAGCCAGCCGAACCCGTAATGTGAGCGGTATGAACACCGTAGGCTCCAGACCAGTTCAGGGTTATGCCGATGCTGTTGAGGGCATTGGCGTAGGAAGTCGATAACACCAGCGACGCGCTACTCGTCAGTCCATCGAAGGATGACCAGCTCGTGTTTGCACCCGAGCGATAATAAACGGTTCCTGCCACCAGTGGCGTTGGTAGAACTCCTGTGCTGCTGAATACAATTCGATCGCCTGTGGAAATGACCGGGGGTGAGGATTGTGGAACCGATATATAAGGTGTTCCGCCATTGTTATAGAACGTCCCGCTGTTCAGGCAAAGCGGGACGATTTCATCTGAATTATTGGCTGAATCGATAACAGAAGCATCATCGATTTCCCAGGAGTTGCACTTGAGGCCATAGGCTGAGGCCAGGTAGTCGCGCACGCATAGTGCCCAGTTATCCGACCAAAGCATTTTACTGATCGTCGCTCCATTACCCCCCATCCCGACTGAAGTCAGAACAACAGGATTGCAACTCTGGTCGAGCAACGTGAAATTGGTTGAAGATGTAACCGATCCGATCCAGTATTCTCCGTCAACAACGGGCAGCCACGCTGATTCTGTTGCCCCGCACACATAAACCATGTCGCCGACTGCAAAGCCATTTGCGGTCGACGTATAAAAGATCGCTGGATTTCCCCCGTAAGCCTGGAAGATATGCATCACCGCTGCCGGAGCACGGGGGTCATACAAAGGTTTGCCACGTACCACTGCGCTTACGTTTGGCACGCCTGCAGAAAACGTAGTTTGATTAAAGGTTAGTCGCAGGTAAAGATAGGCAATTCCGCGCAGGCGGTGGTTGTTTGTCCAGCCCACATTGGCTGACACCAGCAGGCTGTCTGCGGCCTGCATGGGAGAACCCAGATGCTTGGCGATGACCAGCAGATTATTGTAGGTGTTATTAGTCCACGTGTAATTGATCAATACCACTTTGCCCGTATCGCTTGCTGCAAAAGTATAGACACCTGCGCTCACCCGGTACTGTCCGGCAACTGGCGTACCAGTGACCTTGATGAGCGGAATATTATTTGCGCCGAACACGACCCCTTTGTCGGCTACGAAAGTAGCGCTATTTTTTACGGTGAACTGATAGGACGTTGCGAGGATAACGCCGATTTCGTTCACGACCGGTTGCAACACCCCGCTGATGACCTGCCCGATCTGTGTTTCGCCTACGGCGGGTACCGAGGGCGTACCGTTGGTCGCTACCGACCCGTCGGCATTGTAGGTGGGCGCAGTCGCAGGCGCACCCGGGCTGCCTGCTATATAAACACTCGACAGCCCTCCGATCACCTTCGTGTTCAGATAGATGTCCTCGATTGCGGTTACCTGATGGCCAGCGAGGGTGATGACCAAATGCAAAAAGTTGTTACTGGTTCCATTGGTGGTGCCATTGACCAGCACACCGGACGTGCAACAACGCCCGTACAGAATGTTGCGAGGCGCAGTCGCAGACTTCAGGACGATGGTTCTGTTTTGCAGTGCTGTCGTGAGCATAGGTTTTTGCGCGATGCGCCCGAGCAAATAGCCACCGAGTACAGCTCCGACAACAGCACCTGTGGTTGCGCCACCTAAAAAGCCCGCCAAAGCGCCACCTGGTCCACCTTCGACAAAACCAACGACGGCTCCGATGACAGACCCTACAAAATTGAATCCCATTATGGCTGTCCCCACACGAGTTGCTTCTGCACCATTTGCGGCACGAACTGCAATCCCAGGTCATCGGGGAATTGAGCCGACTGGTCTTCGCTGTTAAACCGCCGGATTCGCGGCCGATTCCAGTCAGCCAGTCGGGACTCGGCATTCAGGGTGACCGAGGCTGTTTTGCTGTCGAGTAAAAGCTGCATGGTATCGATACGGCCAAGAAAGACGATGATTGGACTTGGGATAATGGTGTAGGCGTGATCAAGTAAGGCAGCGTATAGCGTGAGTTTGCGCCCCTGATAATTGGCTCCCAGTGCAGTAGCAATGTTGGCAGGATCAATGCCCGAGATATCAAGGGATATTCCGGCCGCATTGAGCGTGCTGTTTTCTTCTACAGAACTGATCTTGCCCAGTTCGCCCATGCCGTACCAGGTGTAGCCATTCCAGACAAGGTGCTGATTGGAATTGTTCAGGCGCAGGATGCCGGAATCAAAATCGGCTTCTACCAGTAGCACGAGCACGACGTTATCTGCCGCTGCTGCATTGCTTACTCCCGACGTTAAGGTTCTCACGACAGGACTTCCTCAAATTTCAGGCTGAACGAAGCAATATCACCTGCAATATTCACGCACTGTGTATTGTCAGTCAGTTTCATCAGGCAAACCGGTTTCACCAGTACCACCGAACTTGCGTTGATGGTGTCTGCCCGCAGTGGCGGCTCAATGGTGAAACTGGCGTTGGTGCCGTCTGTGCACACCACGTTTTGCGTGACCATCTTGAGTTCTGACTGGCTGGAGGTGGTTTGCACGCCAAGCAAATCACCTGCCTTCAGAATGGTGGCACCCGGTGTCACGCTCCAGCCGTAGGTGTAGAGCAGGTTTCTGACCGGATTGGTGCCATTGACCAAGGGAAATGCGGTCTGATTAAAGGCTGCGCTTTTGCCGGAAATATCCCAGAACCAGAAGCGTCCGGCTTCACCGCGCAAGGAAGCCAGAAACGCCAGAATGGCACGCTCGTCGGCCAGGACACCCGGTCGAAGTGTGAAATCAGCTGCCCACAGCGCACCGGGCATCTCGACTGTCTGCACCGCATTTGAAAGTGGTGAACGGAAGGACAGGCTGTTTGCGTTGAGCATCAGGTTGTATTTGTCGAAGGCGTTGTAGGCCAGTACAGGGAACGTCAGGATGGTCATATACGCGCCTTGATTTCGTTCATCAGCACCCCGCCGCGCCGAAGATGCTGCAGCACATCGGACAACGTAGCCTGACGAGACTGTTCCATTCCGGCACGAATTTTTGCATCGATTGAGGCATCAGCGCCGCGTGCGTCAATGTTGATGTGCTGGGTGATATTCGCATTCAGGCTCGCGCCGCCGGTCATCTTGCGCACGTTGTTGGCCAGGTCGGCTGGCAGCACCATTTAGTTCTGGTGGAGTTGGGTAAGCGGATTCACGCCTTGCGGGATGTTGTAGCCTCCTGCTGCCGAAGCGATGCTGCCTGCAAATCCCTTGACCACGGCAAAGGCTCCCATTGCGGCAGCCGGTGCCAACACTGGTCCCACGATCGGAATGGCGGCAATGCTTTTATAGACATTGGCCATGGTTTCCCAAGCGGAATTCAGAATGCCCTTGATGCTGGCCATGGCGCTGGTGGCAATGGAAGTGGCTGCTGCGGTTTCTTCAATCGCGCCGCGTGCTGAAGCTCCTGCCGCTGAAGCTTGCGTCTTGGCCAACTCGGTGGCAATCCAGTGCGTCAGCGTTTTTGCCTGCACGCTGATGAATTCAGTCAGGATTGATTGTGTGATTTTTTGCATAGCCTGATGCAGCGTGGTGGTGCCCTGAATCATGCCGACGATCATTTTGTCGAAGCTATTGGCGATCGGTTGCAGCAATTTTTGCCAAGACTCGACTGCTTTTTCGAAGGCAGTTGCATTGACTGCGGCAAGTTCGCCCTGACTTTTGAGTACCTGAGCCTGACGTTTGGCATCGATCGTGGCCAGCTCGGCATTGAGTTTTATATATTCAGCGGTGGTTTTGTCGTGGATGGCGTCCATCTGAGACTGAACTGCGTTTAACGTGAAACACGCGTAGCGACTTACTCCCGGCTACGCCCCCCTCGCTGCGCTCTCCCCGCTTGCGGGAGAGGGATGGGGTGAGGGAAACGGACATGGCGATTTCATTACAAGGGGTGGCATCATTGCCATGCCCGTTAGTACCTTCGATGTTTCGGTCTGCACCTTCCTTGAAGGCAAGCAATTTCTCGTTCACTTCGAGCATGACCTCAAGCGAGTTCCGGTAGTTGCCGTTCTGGTCGCGCGTAGCTACGCCAAGATGGGTGAAGGCTTCCTCGTTGTTGAGTAGTTGCTTGGTCAAGGTCTTGTTGGCGGTCAGCATGGCGTCAGATGATTGATAAATATCTCCCAGTGCCACGTTGAGCACCGAAGCTTCGCTGGCCGAGATGCCGAGTGCTTTGGACAAGGCATTAGCTTCCTTGGTCATTTTGACGGTTTCGCCAACGGCTTCCTTGATGGCCGAGCCACCAGCAATGGCAGCACCCCCTGTGTCAGACTAGTTGCCGCCTCAAATAATTAATTTTGAGTTGAGGAGTAAGCAATGGCAAATCAGTATACTGAAGCATTTATCGAGCAAGCC
>CAIRBC010000174.1 GCA_903876685.1 uncultured Nitrosomonadales bacterium
ACAGGTGCGCGCATCGATCGCGAACGATGCGCTGCCTCAGCACATCCACGAAAAATGTCCGGTTGTGTGGCCGGTATACACAAATGCAAATCATAAGGGAGATTTCGTGGAAAATAAGCAAAATGCGGTTCCGGAAACTCAGGAAGTCTTGAAAATTTTAGAAGCTGTAGAAGATCAGGAACCCCAGGAACCCCTGGAAACCCAGGAAGCCACGGAAACCCCGGAAACCCAGGAACCCCAGGAACCCCCGGCAGCCCCGGAAAATCCCGAAACCCCGGAACTCATGAGCCCACCGGAAGTCCAGGAAGCTCCGCTGGATCTGCCTGTGAAACCAGGTTTCCCGATCGTGGGTATCGGTGCTTCTGCAGGCGGACTTGAGGCCTTCGAACAGTTTTTTCGTAATATACCGGTTGATACCGGCATGGCTTTTGTGCTGGTAGCCCATCTGGATCCTAGTCATGCCAGCATACTCACTGAAATTATTCAGCGCGTGACCAATATGCCGGTAGTAGAGGCGCGTGATCAGCGCAAGGTCGTTCCTAATAGTGTTTATGTGATCCCACCCAATCGCGATATGTCCATTTTTCATGGCGTGTTGCAACTCTCGGTACCCGAACAACCGCGCGGACAGCGTATGCCTATCGATGCCTTTTTGCGTTCTCTGGCAGAGGATCAGGGCGAACGGGCGATCGGGATCATACTGTCAGGCACCGGCACCGACGGCACGTTGGGTTTGCGCGCGATATTGGGTGCCGGGGGGGTATCGCTGGTGCAGGAACCGTCTAGTGCGAAATACGACGGCATGCCCAACAGCGCGATACACGCAGGTTATGCCACGCATGTGTTACTGGTTGAGAATATGCCTGAGAAGCTCGGCAATATGCGCGCGCTGAACCGCTCCTATGACAAGCCCTCGGTGGTGGTGGGCGGACTGAACAGAATCCTGATGCAGTTGCGCAACGCCACCGGTCACGATTTTACCCATTACAAGAAGAGCACCATCGGCAGGCGCATTGAGCGGCGTATGGCGATGCATAATATCGAGGATCGGGAGGTTTATGCGCGCTACATGAAGGAACATTTGGACGAGGCCAACTTGCTGTTCAAGGAGTTGCTGATCAATGTCACCAATTTTTTTCGCGACCCTGAAGCCTATGTTGTGCTCAAGCAGGAGATTTTGCCGCAACTGTTTGCGGATAAACCCGAAGATTATGTATTTCGCGTCTGGGTGGCAGGTTGCGCGACCGGGGAGGAAGCTTATTCGGTCGCGATACTGTTGCGCGAATATATGGATGAGCTGGATCGGGAGTACAAAATATTGCTGTATGCCACCGATCTGGATGACGATGCTATCGTGGTGGCACGTGCCGGCATTTATACGTTGAATATCGCTCAGGATGTGCTGCCGGAGCGGTTGCGCCGCTATTTTGTCAAGGAGGAAGCCGGTTACCGAGTAAAGAAAATTATACGCGAGATGGTGGTGTTCGCGATTCAGAGTGTCATCAAGGATCCTCCTTTTACCAAGCTGGATTTGCTCTGTTGCCGTAATCTGATGATTTATCTGGAGCCGGAAATTCAGAATCGCCTGATCCCATCTTTCCATTATGCGTTGAAACCGGGAGGGGTGCTGTTTCTTTCTCCCTCTGAAAGCATTACCGGTCACCCGGATCTGTTTGAACTGATCAATCGTAAATGGAAGTTTTACAAGTCTATCGGCACCTTTATTTCGAACCGTGCGGTATTGGATGGGGGTCTGGTCTGGGTTAAGAGTTTAGATGCCAAGGCTATTGATGAGGTAGAAGTAAAAGTCAGGGAAATCAATTATGCTGAACTGACCCGAACTGCGTTGTTGCAAAGTTTTGCGCCTGCCTCGGTGGTGATTGACATCAAGGGAAACCTGCTCTATGTGCATGGCGATGCCGGTAATTATCTCCGGCCGGCTCCGGGTCAGGCAACACTCAACGTGATCAAAATGGCGCGGGAAGGGTTGCAGTTAGAGTTACGTGCCATTATTTTGCTGTCGGCAGCAAGCCCGGATGGGCGCCCGCAATTCCGCGAACTGTCCGTGAAAACCAATGGACACTATCAGATGGTAAAGGTCGGCGTGCGCACCTTGCATACCCTGGCATCAGGCGAAAAATTGCTGCTGGTGAGCTTCCAGAATTTGGAGCAGCCGGTTGTTTTGCAGGCCAGTCCGGGAGAAGTGAATACTCTGCGTGTCATCGAGCTGGAACGTGAACTGGCCTATAACAAGGAAAATCTGCAGGCGACGGTAGAAGAGCAGCAGGCTTCCAACGAAGAACTGCAATCCACTAACGAGGAGCTGCAGTCCACCAATGAAGAGTTGGAAACTTCCAAGGAAGAACTGCAATCGGTCAATGAGGAACTGGTCACGGTCAATTCCGAATTGCAGGCCAAGGTCGATCAGTTGGCAGGTATGCAGAATGACATGAAAAACCTGCTGGACAATGTGAATGTAGGCACTATTTTTCTGGATGAGCATCTGCTTATCCGGCGTTATACCCGCGACGCGACCCGTGTCTATCGGCTGGTTGCGACCGATGTCGGCAGACCGCTGTCGGATATTAAATCTGATATAGACTCGGAAGTGCTGTTGATTCAGGCTCAGCAAGTGCTGGAGACGTTACTGCCGTGGGAAAGTGAATTATCTGCGGGTGAGGCTCTTTGGTATTTGGTGCGCATCCGGCCTTATCGCACGCTGGATAATGTCATCGATGGTGTGGTGCTGACCTTCACCGATATCAGCCAGCGCATCGTGGATGAGCTTGCGGTGCGCAATGCACAGGCGCTGAATGAGAACATCGTGAACACCTTGCCGGAACCGTTGCTGGTGCTCGATAGCGAAATGCGGGTTGTGACCGCGAACCGCTCTTTTTATCAGTTTTTTAAGGCTACACAACAAGATACACTAGGCCTTAAGCTCTATCAACTGGGAGATCGTCAGTGGGATATTCCCGAGTTGCGCAAACTGCTCGAAGCGGTACTCCCGGATAATCAGGTCGTTGACAATTTTATGCTGGAACATGAGTTTCCTGTGATCGGCAACCGCAGGCTGCAGCTCAAGGCTCGACGCATCGAGGGGCAACATGGCAATAAGCAATTGATTCTGCTGACGATGAACGAGCAGGACTCAGCATGAACATACTGCCAGAACGTTCGACTGAGGTCTTGTTGCATGAACTCAAGGTGCATCAGATCGAACTGGAAATTCAAAACGAGGAATTGCTGCAATCCCGGTTGGCACTGGAAAAGTCTCGTGATCGCTACCAGGATTTGTATGATTTTTCGCCGGTCGGTTATCTCACGCTAGGTGCGGATGCGCTGATTGGTGAAATTAACCTGACCGGTGCCGCCTTGCTGGGGGTAGAACGTAAGAAATTGATCGGTATGCGGCTCGAACGCTGCATTGCCGATGAACATCGCGATCTGTGGTATGGCTGTTTCCAGCAGTTGCAAAAAAACAGTGAGGCCAGAAAATGTGAATTGCAGTTAATGCGTCCGGACGGATCACTTTTTTATGCAGAACTGGACAGCATGGCGGCGGCTGACCATAGCGTGCGCATTGCCTTCAGCGATATATCCAAACGTAAGTTGATGGAGGCGCAGCTTGGCCGTCAACAGCAGTTATTGCGAGAACTTTCTGCGCAGGAACTGCTACGGCAGGAAGCG
>CAIRBC010000175.1 GCA_903876685.1 uncultured Nitrosomonadales bacterium
CACTAAACATTCTTGACCGATTTCACATCGTTGCCAAGCTTAATAAAGCACTCGATGAGGTTCGTGCAATAGAAGCAAAAGAGATTATTAGGGATGGATTTGAACCGGTACTAACGAAATCGAAATGGTGTTTACTCAAGAATTTAGATAACTTGACTGATAAACAGCGCGTAAAATTACACGAAGTACTTCAATACAATTTAAAGACCGTGAGAGCTTACTTATACAAGGAAGACTTTCATCTATTTTGGGAGTGTGACTCCCCAAGTTGGGCAGGACGTTTTTTGGATGAATGGTGCAAGGACGTTATGCATTCCCTGCTCGAACCACTTAAGAAATTCGTTAAGACTCTACGAAATCACCGTGAGCTTTTGCTTAACTATTTTAAGGCTAAAAAGGTATTTTCTAGTGGCGTAGTAGAGGGGCTAAATAACAAAGCCAAAGTAACTATGAGAAAAGCGTATGGATTTAAAACGTATGGATGCTTAGAAACGTCTTTATATCATGTGCTTGGGAAATTGCCTGAGCCAGAATTGTCCCACAGATTTGTTTAACGAGCCAAAAAAAGCGATTTGGTTTTTCCATGGCTGATCCTGAAATTGGGTTCATCAAAACTGTATATAGCTTGCTTAACACCATCCAATATTACAATTTCAATATTGCAGTAATATTAATGGCGGGCAGGCAAACAATTTTTTTTGTCGCATTGGCAGAGTAAAGTCAGAATCTCCCGAGCGACTTCCTCAATCCAAACGTCAGAATACCAACGGCTATAAAACGGTTTCATATTCCGGCTAGATTTAACCTCGAATGTTTTGTCATCTTCGAAATATGATAACGGCTGTTAGAGTTATACTTGCTTGGCATCACGTAAGTTCAGGAATATTGAAGCTGCAACTTACTATCTCAGTTCTTGGAGAGTCCGAAGTGCACCAACTCTCAAAAAATCCCAACCTTCATAAGTTCGTAATATTGGATGTTTAAAATATATTGACACTGGCTAATGATTTTAAAACAGCGATACCCTGTACCACTGGATTAATATCCGATTAGAACCAATGAGCCAAAATATCAACCACAGAAAGACTCCAGCATGCAACGCGAAATATATAGCAAATTACTAGAAGAGCTAGAACTGCTGCAGCATGAGCATGAGTTGATAACACTTGAGCAATCAAAAACTACTGAGATTAATCTTTGTAACCCATTGCACCTGGAAAGCGCGGCAAATCTGATACTATACTTGGGTCTCAGACGATGTGATATGCGTCCGTTACAGGAAAAACTTGCGGCAGTGGGTTTATCCTCGTTGGGACGAGCCGAGTCACTCGTAGATAGCAATATTAACTCAGTCATCAACCTGCTGCGCTGCGCGCTGGGTCTGCAACAGATTGAAAATATTGCTCCAGAAGCGTATGAAGCAGGAATTAAATTGCTATTGCGCAATACCGAAAATTTGCTCGGCAAGCCTCCTGCACATCGCCATGTCCGTATCATGGTCACCTTGCCAGGCGAAATAGCCGAAGATTATAAGCAGATCAAGGATATGCTGACCCAAGGCATGGATTGCGCGCGAATCAATTGCGCACATGACAATCCTGAAATATGGCGACGCATGATTGCGCAGATAAAACAGGCTCGTCGCGAGACGGGTAAATCTTGCAGGATTCTGATGGATCTGGGCGGCCCCAAGCTGCGCACGGGTGAAATTAGCACAGAGCCTGCTGTACTCAAATGGCGACCGCATCGCAATCAGTTTGGCAAGGTCATCACACCTGCAAGAATTTGGCTGCATGCAGAAAAAGATGAGGGTACGAGTCCTGCACCTGCGGATGCCTGCCTACCGGTTTGCAGCGATTGGCTTGAGCAGATTTCAACGCACGATTTGATTGAATTTACCGACGCGCGGGGTGCATTGCGTATCCTGCAAGTGATGAACCAGGTCAGCAGCGGATTTTGGGCAGAATGCACTCAAACAAGCTATGTCATACCCGGCATCGAATTAAAGTTGTTGCGGACTTCCACTTCTGGTCGTCATCGACCTTTTGCCAAATTGGGTCGGGTGGGTGCTTTACCTGCGAGTCCCGAGTCGATCCGCTTGCATGTATTGGACAGTTTGATCATCACACGTGAACCTTTGCCCGGAAAAGCAGCCCAGTTTGATGCGCAGGGGCGATTGTTGCGCTCGGCCAGTATCGCCTGCACACTCCCTGAAGTTTTTCGAACTGTACAGCCTGGCGAACGTATTCTCATAGACGATGGCCGAATCGGCGGGGTTATTCGCAGTGTCAGTAAAAACAAGATGATAGTCGAGATCACTCAGACAAAGGAAGGGGGAGAAAAGCTGCTGGCAGGCAAAGGGATCAACCTACCGGATAGCCATCTCGAACTGGATGGACTGACGGCACAGGACATAGATCATCTGGAATTCGTGGTCAAACATGCCGATATGGTTGGCCTTTCCTTTGTCAGAAATCCTGCGGATATCGAGCCATTGCAAAAACACTTGCTCAAATTGAAAGCTGAAAAATTGGGCATCATCTTGAAAATTGAAACCCGTGCCGCCTTCGATAACCTGCCAGGTCTGTTACTTACCTTATTGCGCTCCCCTACCATCGGTGTGATGATCTCTCGTGGTGACCTAGCTGTGGAATGCGGTTTTGAAAGGTTGGCGGAATTGCAGGAAGAAATTCTATGGCTGGCAGAGGCCGTTCATTTGCCGGTAATCTGTGCTACCCAGGTGCTCGAGGGCCTATCAAAGAACAGCAAGCCCAGCAGAGCCGAAATTACCGATGCCGCGATGGGTGTTCGTACTGAATGCGTCATGCTGAACAAAGGCGCATATATCATCGAAGCAATGGAAACACTGGATGACATTCTGCATCGTATGCAATCCCATCAGCAAAAACGCACTTTGCTGCGGCGTCTGCATTGGTGAATCAAACTTGCCGGAATATACCTGCACCGTTCTTATAGAATCGCCCTGAATAGTCGGTTTTGGGTGGTGAGTTAGTCGAACTGAATTTCTGTTTTGTTTGGCGTGAGCAAGTTTGAAACGTGATTCTAAGTACTGAGTTATTCTTATAAAATTTTGAAGAAAATATGAGTACAATCGAAATTGCATGACTGGATACACCCGTGGATGGTATCAATGTCAATGGGGTCAGACTCGATTGATTTTGATCTTAAATGGTATCAATGGGGTCAGTGCGGCTAGGCAAGGTCGTGAATTCCAGCGGGTGAGAGTCCCGCTCCAGCAAGGCAGGCCAGCCACTGGATAGAGAACTCTGGGTCGGCGGGGGTAATCCCAAAGATTAAGCACAGAGTAATCAAGATAA
>CAIRBC010000176.1 GCA_903876685.1 uncultured Nitrosomonadales bacterium
CCGGTCTTGGTCTGGCGATCGTCAAGCATATCGCGATGCGCCATCAGGCGAAACTTGAAGTGAGTAGCGAAGAAGGCACAGGAAGCACCTTCGAACTGGTTTTCCCTGCCAAAAGAAAGTGTGGTCAAAACTGAACAAACCCAGGAACGGTATGAATGCTTCAGCCACCCGATTCACGCTGCTTACCTGCCTGATCGGCGGATTGCCTCTACTGTTGCTGCAATTTTTTTCAAGCCAGTTCTATTTCGTGATGAATGTACCCGCCTATCTGGTCTTTCATAACATAGTCGAATTTTTCAGCGTGATGGTTTCATTATCTATATTCGGCGTCTCCTGGTACAGCTACGAACAATCCGGCAATCGACATACACTGTTTCTGGGGTCTGCTTTCCTGGGCATAGGGCTGCTGGATTTTATGCATGCCTTGGGTTATTCAGGTATGTCGGATTTTGTCACGCCGAATTCACCACTAAAATCAACAGAATATTGGATAGCCGCACGTTTGTTCATGGCGACTGCCTTTGTAATCAGTGCCTATATTTATCAGACAAGCCATAGTCGCTGGATAAATAAAGCCATTGTCATGACCCTCAGCCTGTTCTTTCCAGCACTCGCCTTTATTGCCGTCACCTATTTCCCGGGCGATATTCCTGCCACCTATATTCCAGGCATAGGCTTGACGCCGTTCAAGACCGGCAGTGAATATCTGATCATCCTGATGCTGATCTGGGCGTTTGCCGCCTACTGGTTTCGGTGTGCCAAAGCCAAGGAATTAGGGCTGGATTATTTTTTAGCAGGCTTAATCTTGTGCATCTATAGCGAATTCCAGTTCAGCTCCTATCAAAGCGTCTTTGATAGTTACAATATCATCGGTCATCTTTATAAAATCGTTGCATTTTTTCTGATTTATAAAGGTATTTTCTCCATTTCAGTGAAGTTGCCTTATATTTTGCTGCAGCAAAGCAACCAACAATTGCAATTTGAAATTTCCGAGCACAAAAAGTCCGAGCAACGCATTGTCAATCTGGTTCATTTTGATCAACTGACCGGTCTGCCTAACCGGATGTTATTCCACGATCACTTAAAGTATGCACTCAGCCTTGCCCGGCACAATGGCAATCATTTGGCCGTCATGTATCTTGATCTCGATCATTTCAAGGATATCAACGATTCACTTGGGCATAGTATAGGCGATCAGTTGTTACTGGAAATTGCCCGGCGACTTAAAGCCACCTTGCGTGCCGAAGACACCTTATCTCGTCAAGGCGGAGACGAGTTTATGCTGCTGTTGCCCAATACCGATGCCAACGACGCAGCATTGATCGCCGCTAAACTGATCGAGGTGGTTTCACAGACCTGTCATCTCGAACCACACCAATTGATCGTCACCGCTTCCATTGGCATCGCAATTTATCCACACGACGGCGAAACGCTGGAACTGCTTACCAAAAATGCGGATGTTGCGATGTATCGTGCCAAACAGGAGGGTCGCAACGATTTTCGTTTTTTCGCCGCAGAAATGCATGCTAAATCATCAAGAAATTTGCAACTGGCCAATGCGCTGCGCCATGCATTACAGCACAATGAGTTGGAATTACACTACCAACCGCAATTATCCATGCTGAATGAACACATAATTGGTACCGAAGCCTTGCTGCGCTGGCAGCATCCGGAACTGGGAACGATTACTCCTTCGGAATTTATCCCGATAGCCGAAAGTACCGGCCAGATTATCCAGATCGGCGAATGGGTGTTGCGCAAGGCGGTCAGCCAGTTGAAAAGTTGGCTGGATGCTGGCATGACACCGATGGTAGTCTCGATAAATCTGTCTGCCGTGCAATTCCGCCAGCCTAACCTGCCAGAACTGATTACCAGCATTCTCAACGAAATTGATTTGCCAAATCAATATCTGGAACTGGAATTGACTGAAGCGGCCACCATGGAAAATCCTGCAGCCGCTATCGAGATGATGAACAAGCTGCATCAGTGCGGCATACGCATGTCCATCGACGATTTCGGCACCGGATACTCCAGCCTCAGTTACCTGAAGAAATTCATGGTTTACAAACTTAAAATTGATCAGTCTTTTGTACGCGACCTTACCGATGATCCTGAAGACAAGGCCATTGTCACCGCCATCATCAACATGGCTAGCAGCATTGGCATTAAAACCATTGCTGAAGGTGTGGAAACGCAGGGTCAGCTTGATTTTCTGCGCTTGCAAGGTTGCGACGAGGTTCAGGGCTATTATTTCAGCAAGCCGTTGACCGCCAGAGATTTCGAGATATACGCTAAAAATGGTGCCATTTAATCATGTCAATCTATTATCAAGCCAAAATTCCTGCGGTATATATGCGCGGTGGCACCAGCAAGGGCGTGTTTTTTTGCGCGGATGCGTTACCCACAGACCCCGCAGCGCGTGACCCACTTTTGCTGCGTGTCATTGGCAGCCCGGATCCCTATGGACAACAGATTGATGGCATGGGAGGGGGAACTTCCAGCACCAGCAAGGTTGCGATCATTGCAAAATCGCAACGTGCCGATTGCGATGTCGATTATCTTTTCGGGGCGGTGTCCATAGGCGCGCCGATCATTGACTGGTCCGGGAATTGTGGAAATCTAACCTCGGCGGTAGGCCCGTTCGCGATAGCACAGGGGTTGATCAAGGCGATCAAAACAGGCACTCAACAGGTGCGCATCTGGCAGTCCAATATTGGAAAACACATTATTGCGCATGTGCCTATGCGAGAGGGAATCGTGGTGGAGCAGGGTGATTTTCAGCTGGATGGAGTCACTTTTCCCTCAGCTGAAATCAAGCTGGAATTTCTCGACCCGGGTGGCGACGAAAGTGAAGGCGGAAAAATGTTTCCGACCGGAAATATCATCGATACGCTGGAAATTCCTGATTTGGGCAGCATCGAAGCGACATTGATCAATGCAGGGAATCCTACCGTTATCATTCATGCCAGTTCGCTCGGCTTACACGGCCGTGAACTGCAGCAAGACATCAATAACCATCAGCAACTATTGCTGCAATGCGAGGCCATACGCGCGCACGGTGCCGTCAGGATGGGATTAGCGGGCAGTGTTACAGAAGCCACCACCCGACGGCCGGCTACACCCAAGCTGGCTTTTGTATCCGAACCTCAAGATTATCTTTCCAGCAGCGGTAAACGCGTCTCCAGGAGTGAAATCAACCTGACGGCACGGATACTTTCGATGGGCAAATTGCATCATGCGATGACCGGCACCGGTGCCATCGCGCTCGCGGTCGCCGCAGCCATACCCGGCACGATGGTGGCGCGCACCATCGGAAGATGCTCCGACGAAATAATTTTCGGTCATCCGTCTGGTTTGCTGCAGGTAGGCGCTGCGGCGGAAATCGAAAACGGCGAATGGAAAGTGCTCAAGGCAGTCTTGAGCAGAAGCGCAAGACGCCTGATGGAAGGATGGGTGCTGGTTTAAGCGGGGTCTGAAGCAGCACAACATGATGGGGTCAGGTCTTGACAATGCGGTTTATTCTTCATTACCTCACTTCATTTCTCGTCCTCTACGTATTGAATATCCCGTTACGTTTTATCATGTCACGTCCCGTGGCAAAGCACGCCAGGCTATTTATCCTGGAATCCTCAGTTAAACTTGTCGTAGCTGCGAATTTATTCGCACTTTCAATAAATTACAATTAAAACGGTGCGAATAAATTCGCACCCACGGTAGCTGAATATCCTATTGATAAATTGGGATAAATTTCTCAACAGAGTTTTTTAGGTTTAATGTCTCAAGTCAG
>CAIRBC010000177.1 GCA_903876685.1 uncultured Nitrosomonadales bacterium
CTACGAAACCCCTTGGCTGAGGGTGGTTTATGGGACGGCTATGGGTTAGCCGAATATTTGCTTTTAAACTCTTTGATTTTTCCCCTGTACCTGAAACCGTGCTGGATGCTAAAAAATCCCTCTTACGTTTTTGCACCTAATTGCTCAAATGATGCGCTGCAAAGTGAGGGTATTTCTGCACCCTCTCAAGAGACTCCCACCCCTCAAGCTCCTACAAGATATAAAGTGGCGTTCCGTCCTGCATGCCAAGGTGTGTCGCAAATCATGCTAGTGCAGGATACACCCAGGCCATGCGACTAGGTAAATCAATCTGCGACCGGCGCAGACCCGTTACATTTGCGCGGCGCAACCCAGTCTCAAGTGAAAAGGTTGCCATGCGTTAAGCTCCGCTGTTACTGATTCAGTTGCGTCGAATCAAAGCCGATGCGCACCGCACCCCAATGGCGTCCGTTGATGATGACCGGTACAGAAAAATCATTGATGACTTCACCTGTGTCGCGGGCATAGGTTTGGAGTAGAGAAGGGCGAGTATTCTTGGCCAGTTTTCGCCCGACCGGGTCATCAAAGATTCTTTTGTGTCGGCAGCCAGCCAGGTCAGTGACCGGATTACCGGTCGGAGGATGGGAGAATTTGCTGTTATGTGCCGGTGCGTAGCCATGGTCATCAACCGCCAGCGCATAAACGCAACCTGGCAATTGTGTCAGCGTTTCATCGAAGATAGACTGGAGTGATCTATCTATCGTTTCATCGTAGCTGGTATGGTAACGCGGTGGATTTGAATGGGCTATCTGGTGGTAATTGCGATCCCAAATCTGCTGGCCGCTTTTTTCAGCTGAAATCAGTATCTCCGAAACTCTGCTTGAAAGTTTGTGGGTCGCAGCGTATAGCTCATCGAATATAGACTCTCCGGTGCGAAAATTGGACAGAGCCTCTTGCACCTGTTCGGTATTGTTGCAGAGCTCCTGGATGTCTTTAGACATTTCGCCGATGGCCTTGTTGGTATGGGCTGAGCTTGTCTTAATTGATAATATTCGTCCGGCGACTTCCTGATTGGCTGCGTCCAGATTAGCTATCGCCTGGGTTACCGAAGAAATGGTGTCTCGCAAATGCTGGAAGTCTGTCACAAAACCAGCAAACTGTGCGCTAGTGCGGATGGCGGCCTCATTGGATGCCTCAACATTGGCGCGAATTGACTGGTTCTGAGTCTTGGTTGTTCCTGCGAGAGCGATCATCGCAGTGGACTGCGCTTCGATTTCCTGGGTGGCAGTGCCGGTGCTGTCAGCCAGCTTTCTGACTTCATCGGCCACCACCGCAAAGCCGCGTCCCTGTTCACCGGCTCGAGCCGCCTCAATGGCTGCATTTAACGCAAGCAGATTGGTCTGATTTGCTATGCCCCGAATCAGTTTTCCCAGTTGGTCGACTATTTGAGCACGATGGGTCAGATCTTCGAGTATGGTCGAGAAGTTCGCAATCTGATCGGTTATTTGGGCGATACGCTGTTGCATATCGGCGACCTCGATTCTGGCTTGCTCGGCGACTGATAAATTTCGCACAGCGTTAGCGGCCATTTTGTCAGCATCGGCAGCCAGCGACGCAGACAGGTTTGCCACCGAATCGGTGGCGACTGCGGCATGTTCGACTTCCTGTTGTTGTTTTTCGGTGTCTGAGGAGATAGCTTGTGCATTGCGGTGCAGGCGAGCCGTATCGATGGCGATTTTGATTGAAATGCTGCGCGCTGTTAATATCAGCTTACGGAACTGAGTAATCAAGTTGGTGAAGGCATTTTCCAGTGTAGAGAATACCTTTGGCAGACATCCTTTTAATAAAAAATTCAGCGGTTCCAAACCCGCAGCAATGGAATCCACCTTGGCTCCAATTTGCTGGGACTGTTGTACCCAGCGCCGGGTAATAATATGGAACATGGGATTTATCCTTGAGGTTAGGTTAAAGCTTTGCTATCGGGAGGCCAGTGCTAAAATTTAAAGTTTCACTTTTTTGAATATATCTGATTTATACCCCATTCAAACCTTGAATAAAAGGAATTTAGTGTCGCTTCTTGTTGATTAGCGGACAAAGGCCTCCAGTCTGACGGGATCATAACCCACCAGAATTTCTCCCTCACCGGTTTCAAAAATAGGTCGACGAATCACACTGGAATATTCTTGCATCAGCGCCACAGCCGCGTCAACAGAGGTGATGTCTTGCTGCGGCACGGTCAGCTTTCGCCAAGTGGGTCCTTTGGTGTTGATGAGCGTTTTCCAGTCATGGGTTTCACACCATGACCGGAGCTTGCCGCTGGGCACGCCCTGCTTCTTGTAGTCATGGAAAATATAATCAAGGTTCTGCACTTTGAACCAGTCAAAGGCTTTTTTCATCGTGTCACAGTTCTTGATGCCGTAAATCGTAATCATGATCATAAAAAA